>JBBIKS010000008.1:0-72947 GCA_037445375.1 Nitrospirota bacterium
GAATAATTTGATATTCGTAATGCATAATAGCCCCCTTTGGTTAATGTTTTACTATGCCAAAATGTTACCTAATTATTGAGCATTAACAAGTGCCCTTTTCCTTTCTTTCCTTTCCTTAAGGTCTCCAAGATTAATAAAATTACGATGCCTGACACCGTCCTTTATGCGGTAACTCTCACAGAGGCGATAGCAAACGTATTGCCGTTTAGTTTTTTTGTCTGTCTTGATTACTTTTTTTATAAACATAACTTGAAAAGAAGTATAGCATATACAAAGACGGAAGTCAAGACAAATATTATTATTCTGGGACTACAAACAAGATTTAAAACTGATTGTTGATTATCAAGCATTTATGAAATGAAAAAGGCGGAAATTGGGTGATTTTTGATAAGTTCTGGGTGAAAACTTAACAAGTTGGGTTAATGGATTCTGATTCATGACCATTTACGCCACTTGCGCCATAGTGGATTCGGGTTGAATATTATCTTTTTTTTCATGTATCCTTTCTAAGCATGTGTAAAAAATTCCTCATTATTAACCTCTTATTTTTTATTCTTTATTTTCAATTGGTTTGTGTGCATAAGGCAAATGCCGCCCAGTCTTCTGATGATTTTGAAAAGGTAAGCCTGAGGGTTGGCAGACATGCCGAGTTTATGAGGATTGTCTTGACAGCTTCTTCTGAAGAAATCACAAAGAATGTTTCTGTATCATTGACTGATAGTAAGCTTATTAAAGTAGCCTTTCTACAGCCTCTCACATTGACTTTCACCAAATCTGGAGCCGAGCAAAGCATCCCTAAAGGTGAGGGATTTATTGAGATCACAAAAGAAATTAAGATTTTGGCTGGAACTAACTTTTGTCTCATACAGGTCGAAAAAATCGATAATTATAAGTTATCCAAGATGAACGCCCCGCCAAGAATAGTTATTGATGCATATATTCTTCAAGATAAGCGAACACCTGAACCAGTCAAACCTTCAGTTTCAACCACTGAAGGTTCTATTAAAAGGTCATTTAGTTCTTATGTCATTGACCCGGGTCATGGAGGTTATGATAAGGGGATTTATGATGAAAAAAACCGTGAGAAGGATATAGTCCTGAATATTTCAAAAGAAATCGCTCAGATACTCTCAACAGGCGGCAAAAAGGCATTTCTCACACGAAAGGGAGACCAGAGGGTTTCAATAAAGGAACGTACTGCTTTAGCAAATGCAAGGTCTTCGGATATATTTATCAGTATTCATATGTCATCTCAACCTGAGGGTTTTGTCTATACTTATGCGCCCAAAAATGATAATCCCTCAGATGATCCCAGAGATAAGATAGTTAATGATGTTGCTGCTAATTTAATTAATAGCATAAAAAAAGATTTGGGGTTAAGTATCAGACATGAAAGGCTGCCTCTGCCCCTGTTGAAACAGGTCAGGTCCCCCGCTTTGTTGGTAGAACTGCCCCATTTCAAAAGCTTTTCCTATGATAAAAAGAACAGTGAGGCATTAATCAAGGCTATTATAAAGGGGCTTGCCCTGACTTCACCGCCAAATTAGATATGGTAATAATGATTTTTCATGTTTAAATATTTCATAAATAAAGCGATTTTTCGCGCAGGTTTATTTAAATGAAGAAGAGAAATTTAATTATTTCCGTTTTGCTCCTTCTATCAGCATCTTTATGCGGCTGGTTTGTGACAAAATACTATTTATCAATTCAAAACGAGAAATTACCCAGAAACGGAACAAGTAAACCTGAACCAATCATTGATATCCAGCCTGATGGGAGACACTCAATAGTGGTAAAGATATTTTATCCTTCAGAAAATGCAATACACTTAAAAGAAAAAAACATATATACCAACTTTCTCCCTGTTAATATAGCCGAGGAAGTCATTAAAGAATACCTAAAAGAACTGAATGCCCCCCTAAACAATACAAAACTGCTTGGTGTTTACAGAGATGTCAATAATATCATCTACATAGATTTCTCTGATGAGTTTAGAAGGAATTTTTTGGGGGATGCGAGATTTGAGCACAACCTCCTTGAATCACTTTTAAAAACTATCCTGATTAATGTCCCCGCTGTGGAAGATGTCAAGCTGCTGATTGAAGGTAAAGAAATAGAAAGCATAGGGGGACATTTTTACTGCCTGCTTACCTTGAAAACTTCTATTCACTTTTCAAATAATTAAAATGTTATAATAAAAATCTTTATGTGCAATCTACTATTCTCCATGTAGTTTAGGATAGGAATACATTGTTCAATTTCAGAAACAGAAGATTTATTAATTAGAGTCTGTTTATAAACTGCTTTTTCGTCATTCTGGCTTGTCCAGAATCTTTCTTTAAGAAGGATTCCCGACTCGCTTCGCTTGCGGGAATGACAAAAAACCCGACTTTATAAATAAACACTAAATTAATTCCGAACAGAGGTACATCAAATTGAAAAATAAGGATTACCCAATCGGCATTTTCGATTCCGGGATAGGCGGTCTAACCGTTCTCAAGGAGATGTGCAAGATATTGCCCAATGAAAATATCGTGTATCTTGGGGATACAGCAAGGGTGCCTTATGGAATAAGGTCTGCGGAGACGGTGACGAGATACTCCTTTGAGTGCATAAAGTTTCTTTTACAGAAAAAGATAAAACTGATAGTTGTTGCGTGCAACACCGTTTCATCCGTTAGTCTTGATGATATCAGAAAGAGTGTGCAAGTTCCAGTCATTGGCGTTATTGAGCCGGGCGCAAAGGCAGCTGCCAATATTACAAAAAATAAAAAAATCGGGGTAATAGGAACTGAGGCAACCATCAAAACCAAGGCATACAGCAGGGCTATAGAGTCTCTTTTAAATGAAGCAGAAGTATATGAACTTGCATGTCCTCTTTTCGTCCCCCTTGCTGAAGAAGGCTGGACAGATGATATTATAGCTAAACTTGCTGCGGAAAAATATTTATTAGGCATTAGAAGCAAGGAGATAGATACGATAGTTCTTGGATGCACTCATTACCCGCTTCTGAAAAATGTAATTCAGGATGTAATGGGTTCTGTTAATATAGTTGATTCCGCAATTGAGACATCAAAGGCTGTAATGGATGTTCTGCGTGAAAACAAGCTATTGCGGGAGGCTGCTACGGCTCCCCTTAAGAAATACTTTGTGACAGATTCTCCTGAAAGATTTGTGACGGTTGGTGAAAGATTTCTACATGACAGGATAGCTGAAATTGAAAAAATAGTTTTATAATCTTAACTTTAGATTGCGAGGTATAATGAGGCCCGGCGTAAGAAAAAATAATGAAATGAGAAAAGTTACGGTGACCAGAAATTTTATTAACAATGCAGACGGCTCTGTTCTAATTGAGATTGGCAGGACGAGGGTAATTTGCACAGCCACTATAGAGGAGCGGGTTCCACCTTTTTTGAAAGATCAAAAAAAGGGATGGGTCACCGCAGAATATGGAATGCTGCCGAGAGCCACCTTGACCCGAACAAAAAGGGAATCATCCGCAGGCAGGGTTGGGGGGAGAACCCACGAAATACAGCGCATGATAGGAAGGGCATTAAGAGCAGTTGTTGATTTAAGGGCTCTTGGAGAAAGAACGGTATGGGTTGACTGCGATGTAATACAAGCTGACGGCGGCACAAGGACTGCCTCTATTACTGGAGCATTTATTGCTATGAATGACGCCTTTCAAGACGCCCTGAAAAAGGGAATGATAGAGAAAAATCCTATAAAAGATTATCTGGGAGCAATCAGTGTTGGTATTGTCAGCAAAGAACCTCGTCTTGACCTTTGTTATGCCGAGGATTCAAGTGCTGAGGTTGATATGAATATCGTTATGACAGGAAACGGTAAAATAGTAGAAATTCAAGGAACTGCCGAATCGGAGCCTTTTTCAATGGATATGATGAATGCTTTGTTAAAACTTGCAGAGCATGGGATACAGCAGCTTATTAAAATAGAACGAGAGATATTTAAATCAAATATGTTACAATATTAAAATCTATGGATAAAAAGAATCTTTATAAAAGCCTTTTAATATGGTCGCTGGTAGGGGTGACTATCATACTTCTTTATAATTTATTTTCAATTCCGCCAAAAACGGAGAAGGAGATTATCTTTTCTGATTTTGTTAAGAAGATCGAAGCAAATGAGATCGAAGAAGTAACTATTAAGGAAAACCAGATAACCGGCAGGATGACTGACGGTACAAAATTTAAGACCTATGCTGCAACTTATCCCGACCTTGTCAAGGAACTCCGGGGAAAGGATGTTAAGATTGCAGCAAAACCTCCAGATCAAAACCCTTGGTATGTAACCTTTTTCTTTTCATGGGGTCCGATAATTTTTCTTGTCCTCATCTGGATTATATTTATGAGGCAGATGCAGATGGGCGGCAATAAAGCAATGTCTTTTGGCAAGGCAAAAGCAAAATTGGTATCGCAGAAGTCCATTAAGGTTACTTTTGCAGACGTTGCCGGGATTGAAGAAGCAAAGTATGAGGTTGAGGAGATAATAGAATTCTTAAAAGACCCTCAGAAATTCTCAAAACTTGGCGGCAAGATTCCCAAGGGAGTTCTTTTAGTTGGCTCCCCCGGGACGGGCAAGACGCTCCTCGCAAAGGCAATCGCAGGAGAGGCTGGTGTGCCTTTTTTCTCAATTTCAGGGTCTGATTTTGTCGAAATGTTTGTAGGCGTTGGCGCCTCAAGGGTTAGAGATCTTTTTGATCAGGCGAAGAAAAGTGCACCCTGCATAATCTTTATAGACGAAATAGATGCAGTTGGCAGGCATAGAGGGGCAGGACTGGGCGGTGGCCACGACGAAAGGGAGCAAACCCTTAACCAGCTGCTTGTCGAGATGGACGGTTTTGAGGGCAATGAGGGAATAATTATCCTCGCAGCAACCAATAGGCCTGATGTCTTAGACCCTGCGCTCCTCCGTCCGGGAAGATTTGACAGACAGATTGTCGTGCCTGTCCCTGATGTGAAAGGCAGGCTTGAGATATTGAAGGTTCACACTCGAAAGATACCGCTCGCAGATAGCGTGCCTCTTGAAAAGATTGCGAGAGGTACGCCTGGCTTCACAGGCGCCGATTTATCCAACTTAGTGAATGAAGCAGCTCTTGTTGCTGCAAGAAAATCCAAAGACAAGGTTGATCTCTCGGATTTCGAATTTGCAAAAGATAAAGTATTAATGGGCGTGGAAAGAAAAAGCATGGTTATCAGCGATACCGAAAAGAAAAATACTGCATATCATGAAGCGGGACACGCATTAGTTGCTAAGCTGTCTCCCGGCACCGATCCTATACATAAAGTGAGCATTATCCCAAGAGGCAGGGCGCTTGGTGTTACCCAGCAACTTCCTTTAGGTGATCGCTATACTTACACGAAGGAGCATCTGTTAAACTCACTTAAAATACTAATGGGTGGAAGGGCAGCCGAAGAGCTAGCACTTAAGCACATGACTACAGGTGCAGGCAACGATCTTGAGAGAGCAACTGATCTTGCGAGAAGAATGGTAACGGAATGGGGCATGAGCGAAACTTTAGGACCTCTTACCTTTGGCAAGAAAGATGAACAGATCTTTCTTGGACGCGAAATTGCCAGACATAAAGACTATAGCGACAGGACATCAGAGGATATAGATTCTGAAATCAAAAAAATAGTCATGGAAGCATATGAAAATGCCAAGAAACTACTGCTTGATAACTATGACTTGCTCGATAAGCTCGCTCAAACCCTTCTCGAAAAAGAGACGGTAGATGGTTCTGATATAGACACCCTAATAGCAGAAAAAGGCGTTATCAGTTCATCATGATCCTTTCTTGCAAAGGGATTACATTCGATTTTTCCAAAAAAACTTATATAATGGGGGTGCTTAATGTCACCCCCGACTCATTTTCAGATGGCGGTCTTTATTTTGATAAAGAAATCGCCGTTGAACATGCACTAAAGCTAATTGAGGACGGCGCCGATATTATTGATATCGGTGGCGAATCCTCAAGACCGGGCTCCCTGCCTGTTTCATCTGAGGAAGAAATCAGACGCACCATACCTGTTATAGGCAGACTCGCAAAAATAACCAAAACACCAATTTCTATTGATACATATAAGGCTGAGGTAGCAAGACAGGCTTTGGACTCAGGGGCTTCAATAATTAATGATATCAGCGGTTTAAGATTTGATGCAGAAATGGCGGCTGTAGTCGCTCAAAATAATGTGCCTTTAATACTAATGCACATTAAAGGATCCCCAAATAATATGCAGCTTAACCCTTCTTATGAAGCTCTTATCCCGGAAATTATAGATTATCTGAGAGAAAGTATTCAGCTTTCCAGACAAGCCGGAATTCTAGAGCAAAACATTATCATAGACCCGGGAATTGGCTTTGGAAAAACAGTAGAGCATAATCTTGAGATAATTGCCAATCTCAAAGAGTTTTACTTATTAGGCAAACCAATTGCAATAGGCGTCTCAAGAAAGGCTTTCATCGGTAAAATTCTTGGGGATGTCCCGCCTTCTCAGCGGGCTGAAGGAACTGCCGCTGCGGTTGCTGTATCGGTTTTAAACGGTGCTAACATTATAAGGGTGCATGATGTAGCTGAAATGTCGAAGGTTGTTAAGGTCGTAGATGCAATAAAAAAATACTCATCAGGCTAAAATCAAACTTGAACAGACTATCAAAAGAAAAATCAGCCTATCTTCAACATGCCTCTAATCAAAAAATAAATTGGCATCCATGGTCAGAAGATGCGTTTGAGCGCGCAAAAGAAGAAGACAAACCTATTTTTCTAAGCTCAGGTGCAGTCTGGTGTCACTGGTGCCATGTTATGGCAAAAGAGTGCTTTTATGATGATGAGATTATCGAATTTCTGAATGAGAAATTCGTATGCATCAAGCTCGATAGAGACGAAAGACCTGATATTGATAAAAGATACCAAACAGCCATCTCGACAATGGGATATGGAGGGGGCTGGCCTCTTACGGTATTTATGACCCATGAAAAGAAACCCTTTTTTGGTGGCACATATTTTCCTCCTGATGACAGATGGGGCAAGCCAGGATTTAAGAGGGTTTTGAGATCAGTCGCTGATTTTTATAAAGATGAAAAAGAAAAAATAAATAGCTTTACGGACAATCTCTTAAATGCGCTAACCCCTCCAGAAATACTTCCATCGGAGATAAGCGATGGATTTCTGGATGATGCTGCAAATAGAATGTCTCATTATTTTGATTTGAAAAATGGCGGTTTTGGCTCAGCTCCTAAATTTCCAATGCCAGGCGCTATGAAGTTTCTCCTCAGTAGATATTTTTTTACAACGGATGATTCCCTTGGTGATTTTCTTAAAAATACACTCATTAAAATGGCAAAGGGAGGCTTTCATGACCATTTATTAGGTGGCTTTCACAGGTATTCTGTTGATGAGTCGTGGGTTGTTCCTCACTTTGAGAAGATGACAGATGATAATGCATGGCTTTTGAGGAATTACATAGAAGCTTATGAAATATTTAAAGATCCCTATTTTAGGGATATTGCTGAGGGAATAATCAGATTTTTTAAAGAAACACTCTCATCAAAAGACGGCGGCTTTTATGCAAGTCAGGATGCTGATGTGACGCCTGATGATGAAGGCGGTTATTTTACTTGGACCGAAGATGATTTTATCAGAATTCTTAATCCTGAGGAACTCCGCGTACTGACAATGCATTTATTGAGTGAAAAGGCTTCCATGCATCATAACAGCTCAAAAATGGTGCTTTTTGAGATAATGGATGCAAATGAAATTGCCGCAAAGACCCGAACAGATATCTTTAAGATTAATGAAATTATTCAAAACGGAAAGGATAAACTGCTTGCTGAAAGAAATAAGAGACAAGCACCTTTTATTGATAAAGGCTTCTATACTTCTTTAAATGGCATGGTTATAACCTCTTTTATTCGGGCTTTTCAATCTTTAAGGGATTCATACCTGAAGGAGTTTTCAATCAGAAGCATAGATAAGGTGATCAGCCTAAACTTTATTAATGATGAACTTTTTCATTCTGAAGGCGTAAAGGCGATGCTCGATGACTATATATATTTAATTGAGGCGTGCATTGCTGTATACGAAATAACAGGGTCAGGTGATTATCTGAAAACAGCTATTAAACTTATGGATATCTGTATAGATAAATTATGGGATAAAGACAAAGGAGGTTTTTTCGATACCGAAAATGAACTGCTCGGGCTGAAACTTAAATTAATCGAAGATACCCCCCATCCTTCTGCAAACTCTATAGCTGCCGGGTTATTGCTAAAAATGGGCTTCCTGACTGACAAGGTTTTATATAATGAGATGGCTGAGAAATCTCTGAAGGCTTTTTACGCAAGAGCCAAAGATATTGGCTCCCATGCTGGTAGTTATTTTAATGCAATGGATGGATATTTCAATCCCCTTAAGCTCAATTTATTCGTAACCCCCGAGAGCAATCTTTCTAACGAAGCCATCCATTGTTTTCATCCTCATGTGCTTATTGTTTACAAGGAAAATTTAGGACACATAGTGCCATGTTTTAGAACAACATGCTATGAGCCAATCCATAGTCCTGAAGATTTTAAGCAATTTCTAAGTAGCGGCTGTTTATAAACTCTATAATCACCCTCCTATTCCGTAAGAGATTTATGCTACGACTTTATTTATCCCTTTCTGTTAAAATTATTGTCAGCCTGCAGTGTAAAAAAATATAAATTTTATAAATATACCATGCCAAAAATTGACCGCAGATTATTTACAAACTTTGATTGGTTGACATTTTCGCTCATTATATTGCTTTCCATAATTGGAATAACAACGATATACAGTGCGACAAGATCCCCGATAGAAACAGGTATTCACCCTGATTTTTATTTGAAACAAATTTTATGGCTTACAATCAGTATAATTGCATTATTTTTTTTCGTTTTTTTTGATTATATTTGGTTAAAAAGGTTTTCTTACATCCTATATTTTATTGGGATTTCACTGCTTGTAATTGTACTTTTTGCCGGCAAAGCAACCATGGGGGCTCAAAGGTGGTTGAACTTAGGGATATTGTCATTTCAACCGTCTGAGATATTTAAGCTAATATTTATCCTTGCTCTCTCAACCTATCTATCGAATAGAGGTGAATCTATACTTAGATCAATTCCCGTGAAATGCATCATAGTCTTTGCAATAATTCCTATATTGCTCGTAATCAAGCAGCCTGACCTTGGAACATCAATCCTGATTATGTTCTTATTCGTGGTTCTATTTATCTCAAAAGGACTAAGCAGAAGGATTATAATTCTTGCATTAGCCATAGGACTCATATCAGCGCCTTTTTTGGGGCATGTGGCATGGAATAACCTTAAAGATTATCAAAAGAATCGCATAATTGCTTTCCTTGACCCGGACATTGACCAATCAGGCGTGGGATATCATATCAACCAGTCAAAGATATCCATAGGCTCTGGCGGCTTTTTAGGCAAGGGGTATTTAAAGGGAACTCAGGGGGCATTAAAGTTTCTTCCAGAAAAACACACAGATTTCATATTCTCGGTTTTTGCGGAAGAATGGGGATTTTTTGGCAGCATTTTGCTTATAGCCCTTTACTTGATACTATTTTTAAGAGGTATAAATACCGCCCTACTTGCAAAGGACGAATTTGGAAGACTGGTTGCAACTGGCATAACCGCAATGTTATTCATCTATTTCTTTGTAAACATAGGGATGACTTTAGGCATGATGCCAATAGTAGGCGTGCCGATGCCGTTTATGAGCTATGGCGGCACAGCCCTTTTGAGTAATTTTATAGCTGCGGGTATTTTGATAAACATAAGAATGAGAAGATTTCAGCTTTTTTATCCATAGAAGCATGGATATTCTATATTAAAGTGAACCTCCCTGTAGCAAGCTACAGGGAATTACGAGTTAAAGAATACATAAAAAAGCCACCTCACCATTGCCCTCTCCCTTCACGGGAGAGGGTCATTTTTTCATCCCCTCCCGTGAAGGGAGGGGATGAAGGGGAGGGTGTTTTATGAGGCTTTGTTTAGGTTAGGTCTTATCTTAGTAATTGAACGTCTTGGGATAAAACTTTGCTCAAGAATTGGATGGGACTGGTCGATTTGGTCTGTAACTGAATAAAATGCAAGTAACTTTTAGATGTTTCACTTTTCAATAATTGACAGAAATCTGCGGGCATTGTCTTTGATGTTGCCAATCAGAAGCCCTGATGAGACAGCTATTCCATCAGCGCCATTATTAATGACGGACAAGGCATTGCTTGTCTTAATTCCTCCAATAGCGATTACAGGTATTTTAATATTTTTTTTAACCTCCTTTAATGCTGCCAAGCCTTTGGGTTCGCCTGCATCTTTGGTAGATGTGTGAAATATTGGACCAAAGCCTATATAATCAGCCAAGCCTTTGTAGGCTTCTATTGCCTGATCGAGGTCATGTGTAGATATCCCGATGATTTTATTGCCCATAATTTTCTTTGCCTCGACTAAAAGCAGGTCTTCTTGTCCAAGATGGACTCCATCTGCATCGGTAGCGAGGGCAATATCGGGATAATCGTTTATACTTAAGAGTGCATCAAAATTTCTGGTGAGCTTCCTGAGACTTAATGCATTTTCATAAATGATTTGCTTTGCGCTTTGTTTATCCCTGTATTGAATCCATTTTATACCAGACTCTAAAAGCAATAAAACAGCCTCTAATAGATAATCAGTTGAAACCCTGTCTGGCGTTATAAAGCATATCTTGCTGAGCTTTTTCATTTCGGTAAGCCGTTTTTATCCAAATTTTAAAAATAAAAATCTGCTTGATCTGACAATGCCTTTATTTACCGCTGACCTTTTCAATATATTCAGAGGTTCTTGTATCAATTCTAAGAACATCACCGATTGATATATGAAACGGGACCTTGACAACTGCGCCGGTTTCGAGCTTGGCTGGCTTGTTGCTGCCAGACGCTGTGTCACCTTTATATGAAGGATCTGTTTCAGCCACGGCCAGTTCGACAAACATTGGCGGTTCAACCGTAAGAGGTTCACCTTTATAATAAAGAATCTGGACGGTCATGCCTTCCTTTATAAATTTTTTAGCATCTCCAAGTTGTGCGATTGTCAGAGGAACTTGCTCATATGTCTCTGTATCCATGAAATAGCAAAAGTCATCCTGAGTGTATAAAAACTGCATAGACTTCTCTTCGAGACCTGGAGAGTCAAACTTATCACCTGCTGAGAATGTCTCCTCTAAAACCCTGCCTGTCTTAAGGCTCTTTAGCTTTGTCCTGACAATAGGCGCTCTTTGCTGCATTTTTACATGCTGAAACTCAATTATCTCATATGGTTCGCCCTTAAATTCTATTTTTTTGCCCCTCTTAAAATCAGTTGTAGAAATCAATTATTGCCTCCTTATTATGGTTAAATTTTAGAATACCGCAAGTGAACAATAAACTTGTTCAACGATGTTTAACTATCTCAATTTCTCTAGGCAATGTTGTTAAGACCAAAGCATTACCCTCTTTTAATGCCACCATATCTTCTATCCTGACTCCTCCAATATCTGGGATGTAAATGCCGGGTTCTATCGTAAACACCATTGATTCCGAAATTATATCATTATTTATCTGCGATATGCTTGGTGATTCATGCACATCAAGACCCACTCCATGCCCTGTCCCATGTCCGAAAAACCTTGAATAACCTTCTTGCTTAATAATATTTCGTGCAGCAGCATCGATCTCTTTTGCTTTAATCCCTTCTTTTACAGTCATAATTGCTTTATCTCTTGCAGTATTAACAATTTCGTATATTCTTCTTTTCTCTAAAATATCCTTACCATACATAAGAAGAGTTCGGGTCATATCTGAAAAATATCCATTGCACTCTGCTCCCCAATCAATTATAACAAAATCGCCATCTTTAATTTTTTTATCAGAAGGTTTGGCATGGGGCATAAAAGAATTCTTACCTGAAGCAACAATTATATCAAATGGTATACTCTTGCATCCCTCCTTTTTGATCTGATAC
Organism: Nitrospirota bacterium; assembly: GCA_037445375.1. Classification (GTDB taxonomy): domain Bacteria; phylum Nitrospirota; class Thermodesulfovibrionia; order Thermodesulfovibrionales; family Dissulfurispiraceae; genus DYHD01. Next base: position 12,033 of record JBBIKS010000008.1, read on the forward strand.
TCTAATCTTAGTGCAAGCTCATTCTCCCTGACCCCTTTTTTTATATAAGGTTTGACTTTCAAAAATGCATCTTCTGCCATCTGAATCGCCTTTTTTATATTACTCATTTCTTCTTCATTCTTAAATTTTCTAAATCCTTCAATGAGGTTCTTTACAGGCAGCAGATCAATTGTTTTTTTATTGAGCATATCAAAGAAGGAATATGAAATAGTTATCTCAAAGCCAAGTTTTTTAATGCCCAGCTTTTTTGTCATTTTAGAGATTGTATCTGTTCTTTTGCCTTTTTCTATGATTATTTCATATTTTTTAACTTCATACTCAGCTTGTTCTTTATATCTAAAATCGGTGAAAAAAAGACCTCTGTCTTTAGTAATCAGAGCAAAACCGGAAGAACCTGTAAATCCTGTGAGATATCGGAGATTTTTAAGGTTGGTTACCAAAAAAGCGTCAATTTTTTTCTTTTTTAATATTTTCTGAATATTTTCCAGATTCATTATTAAAATGCCCGCACTTTTTAATATGTGAAATCGTTTCATTATACCCGAAAAATGCAATAAAAAAACTACTAAGTTAGTCGAGGTTTTGAAAAGCGTATGATTTTAAATCGTTAAATTCAGGTTGTATTTCTTCATATAGTGTATAATACCTTTCACTGCCATTAAATTATAAAATACGGTAACAATGATGACGATCGTTCTTGCAACAAGGAATAGAAAAAAAGCTGAGGAGCTTAAAAGGATTCTCTCAGTCCCTGATATCAAAATATTAACTCTGGATGATTTTTCTGACTTCCCGGAGGTGGTCGAAGACATGGATACATTTGAAGGTAATGCTATGAAGAAGGCATCAGTTATATCGCATTACACTGGATTAACAGCGATTGCAGACGATTCAGGGCTTGAAGTAGATGCTCTCAACGGGGCTCCAGGCGTTTTTTCGGCTCGATATGCAGGAGGCAATGCAAGTGATGGCGAAAACATTGAAAAGCTGCTGGATGAGTTGAGCAATGTGCCTGATAAAATGCGAACTGCAAGGTTTGTATGCTGTATCGCTATCGCTTTTCCTGATGGCAGAGAAAAAACTTTTTGGGGTTATGTCCATGGAACAATCGGCAGGATTCCAAAAGGGTATATAGGATTTGGCTATGACCCAATTTTCTACCCCGATGGTTCTGATTTGACATTTGCCGAAATGACTCCTTCGGAAAAAGATTTATTAAGCCATAGAAAAGAAGCTCTCGCGAAACTAAAGAAGTATCTTCAAACCTTAGCAGATAATAATGCATAAATAAATTAAATGAAAGAATTATATTTTTTAATTTGTATTCATTGTCATCTTCAATTAAATTATTCTATCTTTTAAATCTGTGCATAAGCATTTTTGTATTAGAAATACACTTCAAATTGGAGGATCTTCGATGAAATTAGTTTTCCTTGGCGCGCCTGGAGCTGGTAAGGGTACTCAGGCAAAAAAGTTGGTTGAGAAATATGCTATTCCTCAGATTTCGACAGGCGACCTTCTGAGAGCTGCTGTTGCTGCAGGGTCAGCACTCGGCAAACAAGCAAAGGCTTGTATGGACAAGGGCGAACTTGTTCCTGATAGTGTAGTCCTCGGTATGGTGGAGGAAAGGCTTAAACAGAATGATTGTAAAAATGGTTATATTTTAGACGGCTTCCCAAGAAACACTTCACAGGCAGAAGCGCTTGATAAAATGCTTATCGCTCTAAACATGCCCCTCACTGCAGCAGTGAGCGTTGATGTTCCTTTTGATGATTTGATGAAACGACTTACCGGCAGAAGGACATGCAAGGCTTGCGGTCAAATGTATAATATTTACTTCAATGCATCAAAGAAGGATGGAATATGCGATAAGTGCGGCGGTGAGTTATTCCAGAGAGACGATGATAAAGAAGAAACAATAAAAAAGAGACTCGATGTTTATAATGCTCAGACAGCGCCGCTATTCGATTACTACAAGAACAAGGGCATTCTTAAATCAGTTGCAGGCACAGGAAGCATTGATGACATCTTTGCAAATATTTGTTCAGCATTAGGAATTAAATAGAGGCTGTTTATTAATACTGTATTTTATTTTTTTACCCTTGCTTGATGTAGGATTGAATCTCCAGAATAGAAGTACTTTTGAGGATGGGTATCCCGGCTTCTGAGTCTATCTCTACCACAAATAACGGGCAAATTATAATTATATATAAGATAAGCTGGCTCTATACTATAGTGTAATTGACTTGAAATCTAAGAAAATTAGGAGGAAACAAAATGGCATTAGTAAACCCACATGGTAAAGAAAAAAAACTGAAACCTCTCTTACTTACTGGTAAGGAATTGGATGCAGAGAAGGCAAAAGCTAAAACACTCACTCAAATAAGGATCACATCGAGAGAAACGGCAGACTTAATAATGTTAGGAATAGGAGGGTTCACCCCTCTTGACGGATTCATGGGATATGATGACTGGAAGGGCGTATGCGCCGAATACAAAATGGCTGATGGCACTTTCTGGCCAATACCGATAACCGTATCCACCACACAGGGTCAGGCAGACAGCTTGAAGATAGGCGAGGATGTCGCATTAGTGGATGAAGAAACCGGCGAAGTTATGGCAACCATGAAGATCACAGAGAAATACAAAATTGATAAAGAATTTGAGTGCAAAAGCGTTTATAAAACTGCTGATATGGAGCATCCAGGTGTAGCAATGGTCATGAATCAGGAAGCTGTAAACCTTGCAGGACCAGTAAAAGTTCTTAGCGAAAGCACTTTCCCTCAGGAGTATCAGGGTGTTTATATGAGACCCGCGGAGACAAGGAAAATGTTTGAAGATAAAGGTTGGAGCACTGTTGCAGCATTGCAGTTAAGAAACCCTATGCACAGGTCACATGAGTATCTTGCAAAGATAGCTATCGAGATTTGTGACGGAGTTTTGATACATCAGCTTTTAGGCAAGCTCAAACCAGGAGATATTCCTGCTGAAGTAAGGGTTAAGGCAATAGATAAACTCGTCGAGCACTATTTTGTAAAGGACACATGCATTCAGGCAGGCTACCCTCTCGATATGAGATATGCAGGTCCCCGTGAAGCTCTTCTGCATGCCCTTTTCAGGCAGAACTATGGCTGCAGCCACTTGATCGTCGGTAGAGACCATGCAGGCGTGGGCGAGTACTACGGACCTTTTGATGCTCAGAAGATTTTTGATGATATTCCAAAGGATGCACTCGAAACAAAGCCGCTTAAAATAGACTGGACATTTTACTGTTTCAAATGCGATGGAATGGCGTCCATGAAGACATGCCCTCACGGCAAAGATGACAGGGTGCTTCTGAGCGGCACAAAACTTAGAAAAATGCTTTCAGATGGTGAGACAGTATCGTCTCAGTTTAGCAGACCCGAAGTTCTCAAGGTATTGCAGGAGTATTATCAGGGATTAACCGAAAAGGTTGAGGTCAAGCTTCATAAATACTCTGAAGGCGAAAAAAAATAACTGGTTTAACACTAAGCTGACGGCAGGGTTAACATACAGATAGTTTTTCAAAGTCGCCCTGCCGCCGCTGAATTTTCCATAGAAGGAGGTGCAGAGTAAAACTTTAATTTAATGAAGCAAAAGACTTATATTTTTTATTTCAAACAATCATAACCTAAAAGGAGGTTTAATTTATGCCAAGTTTCGTTATTACTGAAAAATGTGATGGTTGCAAAGCTCAGGATAAGACTGCATGCCAGTATATCTGCCCTCACGATCTAATGGCGCTCGACAGAGAAAAAATGAAAGCTTATAATCAAGAGCCCGAGCAGTGTTGGGAGTGTTATAATTGTATAAAGATATGCCCTCAGCAGGCGATTGAGGTTAGAGGTTATTCAGATTTCGTTCCTCTTGGGGCAAGCACTATACCTATGAGAGGCACCGATTCTATTATGTGGACTATCAAGTTCAGGAACGGACTACTTAAGAGATTTAAGTTCCCTATCAGGACAACCGTTGAAGGCTCTGTTGACCCATATGCGGGCAAGCCTGAGCCAGATTTTTCAACACTCAAAAAGCCAGGATTCTTTAATAATCCTGCAAGAACTGAATAGGAGGGACTGAAAATGGAAAAAGAGACTTGCACATTTTCATATTGTCAAAAACCTGAGGTAGTTGAAGTTGATTGTGATCTTCTTATCATGGGCGGTGGCATGGCAGGTTGCGGTGCCGCATTTGAAGCTTGCCGTTGGGCAAATCCAAAGGGATTAAAGGTAGTCATGGTTGACAAAGCCGCAACAGACAGAAGTGGAGCAGTCGCAATGGGCTTGTCTGCCATTAATACCTATGTTGGCGAGAATAAAGTAGCAGATTATGTCAAGTATGTGAGAAATGACCTGATGGGCATCATCAGGGAAGACCTTGTATATGACCTTGGCAGACATGTGGATGATTCAGTCCATAGCTTTGAAGAATGGGGACTCCCAATTTGGAAGAGAGGGGATGACGGTTTCTCCATTGATGGACACGAGGCAAAAGAGCAAGGCAAGCCAATGCTTAAGGACGGTGGAACACCAGTAAGATCTGGTAAGTGGCAGATAATGATCAACGGTGAATCATACAAGGTTGTTGTTGCTGAAGCCGCAAAAAAAGCTCTTCTGACCAACAGAGAAGCGACCGGCATAGCCGAAAACCATTTTGAAAGGGTATTCATTGTTAAGGCTGTAATGGATAAAAACGGGAAAAATGTAGCATCAGCTATAGGGTTCAGCGTAAGAGAAAACAAGGTTTTTTCATTTAAAGCAAAAGCGATTGTTTGTGCTACTGCTGGTGCAGTTAATTGCTTTAGGCCAAGGTCAGTTGGCGAGGGACTTGGAAGGACATGGTACCCTGTGTTCTGCAGCGGATCAGGCTATGCTTTCGGAATGCAGGCAGGGGCTGAAATGACCCTGATGGAAAACAGGTTTGTACCTTCAAGATTTAAAGATGGTTATGGTCCTGTCGGAGCATGGTTCCTCTTCTTTAAAGCAAAAGCCACAGATAGTTACGGGGAAGACTATTGTACAAATAAGGAATATTTCGATGATGCAGTAGCCAGATATGGCGACTATGCAAAGAATCTTGGAACTGCTATTAGAAACCATCTCCAGATGAGAGCTATGAAAGACGGCAAGGGTCCTATCCTTATGAGGACTCATGAGGCGATGGCTGCTATGGGAAAAGCCTTCGTAGAGAAGCTTGGCGAAAAAGATGCTAAAAAGAAGATGAAACATCTTGAAGCAGAGGCATGGGAAGACTTCCTTGATATGGCTATCGGACAGGCATCTCTCTGGGCAGCAAATAATATCGAGCCTGACAAGAGCCCTTCTGAAATTATGCCTACAGAGCCCTATCTCCTTGGTTCTCATGCAGGCTGTGCAGGCTTCTGGGTAAGCGGCCCTGGTGACATACCCGGCACACCTGATCACTATACATGGGGATATAACAGGATGTCCACAGTGCCAGGTTTATTTATGGCAGGTGATGTTGTCGGAGCATCAGGACACAAATTCTCATCTGGTTCACATGCGGAAGGCAGACAGGCAGCTAAGGCAGCAATTGCATATATTCTCGACAATCCTGATTATAAGCCTTCACCGAAATTGACTAATGATGAGATTGCGGCAGAACTCTACCTACCATTTGAGATCTTTGAAAAATATAAGACCTATACAACGGATCCTGATATTAACCCCAATTATATTAGCCCTAAAGCACTTCAATTAAGGCTTATGAAGATTGCTGATGAATACTTTGGCGGGTGTTCAACTTGGTACATGACCTCAAAAACAATGCTTGAAGAAGGTCTCAAAAAACTTGAGATGCTCAAAGAGGATGCTTCAAAAATGGCAGCAAAGAACCTCCATGAACTCTTGAGGTGCTTTGAGAACTATCATAGAATTCTCTCAGTTGAGGCTCATGCAAGGCATATACTCTTTAGGGAGGAGTCCAGATACCCTGGTTACTACTATAGGGGTGACTTTAATATGATTGATGACGCTAACTGGAAGTGCTTTACGAATTCTAGGTATAACGCAGAGACAAATACTTGGGATTTCAAAAAAGTACCTTATGTTCAGATGTTTCCATAATTAAATTTTATCGGGGGGGGCAATGCCCTCCCCATTTTCTTTCTGTGATTCCCACCCAAAGATTAAAAAAGGCAACCATCTGTAAAGAATCCAGAGATGGGGTCAGTTGCCACTCTGAGCAAAGCGAAGGGGGTAAGAAATATAAAGATAATTCTTCTTCGCTTAGCTTAGAATGACAAACAGGTGATAGGGAGTAAGGATAATAAGATAGACTTTACCTCTTATTCTCTGCTTAGTAAGGAGGAAAAAAATGATAGATAACAAAAAGGTTTTAGTAATTGGGGGAGGCTTCAGTGGCATTACTGCTGCATTAGAGACCGCTGAGGCTGGCTTTGATGTCGCTTTAGTCGAAAAAACCCCTTTCTTAGGTGGTAGAGTGACACAGCTAAATAAATATTTTCCAAAGCTTTGTCCGCCAAATTGTGGTCTTGAGATTAATTTCAAGAGAATCAAGAATATTGCTGGTATTAGCATTTTTACTAATGCAGAAGTAGAAAAAATATTGGGACACGAAGGCAGCTATGATGTCGCTATAAAAATAAATCCTCGCTTTGTCAATGACAGATGCGTAGGATGTAACGCTTGTAATGAGGTATGTCCAGTTGAAATTCCTAATGAATTTAATTTTGGCATGGATAAAACAAAAGCTATATATATTACGCATCATCAAGCCTTCCCCTTTAAATATGTCATAGACGGCAAAAACTGTAAAGGTCCTTCCTGTGCAAAGTGCGTTGAGGCTTGTAAGTATAATGCTATTGATCTTAATATGAAGCACGAAATAGTAAACATAAATGTCAGCTCAATTATCCTTGCAACAGGATGGGATTTATATGATGTCTCAAAGATCGATAATCTGGGTGGTGGTAAGATTGATAATGTAATTACAAATATGATGATGGAAAGACTCGCATCTCCAGATGGACCAACATCAGGAAAGATACTCAGGCCGTCTGATAACAAACCTGTTCAAAACATTGCTTTTGTCCAATGCGCAGGAAGTAGGGATGAGAATCACCTCCCATATTGTTCATATATATGTTGTATGGCATCCATAAAGCAGGCAACTTATTTGAGAGAACAGTCACCTGATTCAACAGTAAGAATTTTTTATATAGATTTACGAACACCTGGCAGATACGAACAATTCTACTGGACGGTAAAAGATGATCCTAAAGTGACATTCACGAAGGGTAAAGTTGCTCATATTGCCGAAGATCCAGAAACGAAAGATGTTATAGTCGAGGCTGAAGATATCTCTTTAGGCAAAAAAACAAAGGAAAGGTTTGATATGGTAGTCCTTGCAGCAGGCATGGTGCCCTCTACTAAGACCTCAAAAATACCGGGTGATATAACATATACATCAGATGGCTTTGTTTTGCCGTCTTCATTGGAGAAAGGCATATATGCAGTGGGTAGCGTTAAGAGTCCTGTTGATGTCTCAAGGTCTGTTCAGGATGCAACAGGAGCAGCTATTAAAAGCATTCAGAGCGTAAGGAGGTCTAAATAGAAATGGAAAAGAAATTCGGAGTTTATATTTGCAACGGCTGCAGTATAGGCGAATCCATCAATATTGAAAAGCTGATTAAATCCTCTGCAAGAGCTGCTAAAATTCAACCTGATGCTGTTAGGGTTCATGATATATTGTGTAGCCCTGCCGGCATCGAGATGATAAAAAATGACATAAGTCAGGGTATGAATACACTTATATTAGGTGCATGTTCTCCTCGTGTTAAATTTGAAGAGTTTGATTTTCCAGGTGCATTAACAGAAAGGGTGAATCTCAGAGAATTTGTTGTGTGGACCCAAGACCCTAATACGGATGCTGCTCAGAGCACTGCTGAAGATTATATGAAGATGGGAATAATCAAGGCACAGAAAGGTGAACTCCCTGAACCCAACATACTTCCAGATCTAAGCAAAACTATAGTTGTAGTCGGAGGCGGCATATCAGGGTTGACAGCAGCTCTTGATGCTGCCGAAGCAGGCTATGAAGTTGTCTTGATCGAGAAAGAGCCTCAGTTAGGTGGTTGGGCAGCAAAGCTATATAAAGAAGTTCCGAGAGAGTTCCCTTATGAAAAACTGATAGAGCCAATTGTTATTAACAAGATAAAAGAGGTTGAGGCGCATCCGAATATAAGAGTATATAAATCGTCTACCATAGAAAAAACAGATGGGCAGCCAGGATTATTTGACGTTACTATAAGAACTAATGGCACAAGCGAGACCATAAAGGCAGGTGTATTTATCATGACGGCTGGCTGGCAGCCCTATGATGCTTCGAAACTTGTGCACTTAGGCTATGGTATGCCTGATGTTATAACAAATGTTCAGATGGAAGAGATTGCAAAATCTGGAAAGATAACAAGACCATCTGACGGCAAGGAAGCAAAAAAAGTAGCCTTCATACAATGCGCCGGCTCAAGAGACCCAGAGCATCTACCATATTGCTCGTCTTTTTGCTGTGCTACGTCGCTTAAACAGGCAAAGTATGTTAGAGAACTAAATAGCGAAGCCGTCGCCATGATTTTTTATAAAGATATTAGAACACCAGGGCAGACCGAGATATTTTATAAAAACATGCAGAATGACCCCGGTGTTTTGCTAACAAAGGCTGATGTTACGAAAATTAGCGATATTGGAAACGGTAACATGTTTGTTGAGGCTGAAAATACTCTTCTTGGGGAGAAGATAAAAGTAGAAGCAGATCTCGTTGTTCTTGCTGTTGGTATTGTGCCTGCTACAAGAGCATCCCAGGAATATCTTGATGGATTGACTGAGGTAACCACAAAAGGCGATGATGCAAAGAATGCTTATCTTGAGTCAACACCAAAACCAGAATTTATATTAAATCTAGGTTACAGACAGGGGCCTGAAATACCATCACTCGAAGGTGCCTATGGCTTTGCAGACTCCAATTTTATATGTTTCCAATATGAAACAAGGAGGACTGGAATATACGCTGCTGGTTGTGTAAGACAGCCGATGACAATGTCTGAAGCAGCTTCTGATGCTGCTGGGGCAGCACTTAAGGCAATTCAGTGCGTAGAGCACGTCTCAAAGGGAATAGCTGTTCATCCAAGGGCTTGGGATGCAACATTCCCTGACCCGATGATGATCAGATGTACATCCTGTAAGCGATGCACTGAGGAATGTCCTTTTGGGGCAATAGATGAGGACGAAAAAGGCACGCCTTTTTATAGGATAAACCGCTGCAGACGCTGTGGAACTTGTATGGGCGCGTGTCCAGAAAGGATAGTGTCTTTTAAAGACTTCAGTGTTGATTTAGTTGGCTCCATGATTAGGGGTATTGAAGTATCTGAGGATGAGTTCAGAATAGTCGTTCTGGCATGTGAAAACGACTCATATCCGGCGTTAGACAGCGCAGCTATTAAACGCATTAAGATTAACTCGAGTGTCAGAATTATCCCGGTCAGATGTCTCGGTGCAACAAACCTAGTTTGGGTCAGTGATGCTTTTTCAAAGGGAATAGACGGGCTTATTTTGCTTGGCTGTAAGTATGGTGAAAATTACCAGTGCCATTTTGTAAAAGGCAGTGAACTTGCCAATTACAGATTCAGTAAAGTTAAGGAAACACTTGACAAGCTTCAATTAGAATCTGATAGGTGCCAGCTCATGCAGGTGGCAATAAATGAATACGACAAGTTGCCGCAGATGATCAACGATTTTGTCGAAAGGATAGAAGAAATTGGACCAAATCCGTTTAAGGACTTGTAATCAATAAGTGCAAAAAATTAGTGTATGTACGATTCGGCACTAACACTAATTACTTTAAAGAATAGATGGAGGTTAATAAATGCCGGAACAGATAGTGACACAGGTAATAAGTCCAGATTTAAAGTTCGTTAAAGAGATCATAGCCGCTGGAGGTGGGGATTTAAAGAAGTGCTACCAATGCTCAACATGCACTGTAGTATGCGGAATGACCCCAGATGAGAGCCCTTTCCCAAGAAAAGAGATGTTATATGCCCAGTGGGGCATGAAAGATAAACTCATCAGCAATCCTGATGTCTGGCTTTGCCATCAGTGCAGTGATTGCACGGCTTACTGTCCAAGGGGTGCAAAACCTGGAGAGGTTCTTGGAGCTGTCAGAAATATGGCTATCAAAAATTATTCAAAACCAGCCGGCTTTGCAAGCATGGTAAATGAGCCCAAGGCCGCTATACTTCTTTTTGCGATACCTATTGCTCTTTTCCTTATCTTTATGATGATTCAGGGACACTTTACCAGTGGAATACCAAGAGGTGATGGCGGTATAATTTCTTTCTCAAAGTTTATGCCACCGATACCATATGTTGACTTTTTATTTATGCCTCTTGCCGCCCTTGTTGTTCTCTCCTTTATCTTTGGAATCAAGGACTACTGGTCTGATATGAGCAAGCATTATGGAAAGCCTGTTGGGGGTGATATCAACAAGTCCATTACTGATACTATAATCGAAATATTGAGCCACAAAAGGTTTGAAAAATGCAATGTAACAAAAGACAGGAAAATTTCGCATCTTCTGGTTTTTTACTCATTTATTGGTCTTGCAATAACAACATCTATAGCTGTTTTTTATTTATATTTCCTTAAATGGGAATCGCCGTACCCACAGACCAATATTATCAAAATTATTGGTAATATCAGTGGAATTGCTTTGCTTATCGGGATAACGATGATGGTTTCGAGCCGCATTAAGAATCAGGAAAAAGCAGGTATTGGCAGCTATTTTGACTGGCTTTTTATAGTAATAGTCTATGGAGTTGCAGCAACAGGCATGTTTGCCCAGATATTCAGACTCTTAGATATAGCTGTGGTTGCTTATCCGATGTATTTTGCCCATCTCGTTTTTATATTTGCACTGTTTGCATACGCTCCCTTCTCAAAAATGGCACATATGATTTATAGGACTACCGCAATGGTCTTTGCAAGGCATACAGGAAGAGACAAACTAACAACCTGATTTATTGAATTTTGTTTTTTGTTCTGCTATACTCTCGTGGTCATTGCAAAAATGCGGAGAATGATTTCGAGCCTTGAAATTTGTCTTAAAAGGGGGTGAGAGATAGTTTAAGGCTGGACAGCTTTTTGTTTGGCATTTAAGGTGGGATAGTTTTAGCAATATGCATTTATTAGCACAATATTATAATTTAAGGAGGAAACATTTAAGATGAGTATGACTATACTCTTTGCCCTTGCATGCGGCATATTAGGCGTTATATATGCCCTTTACACCGCAGCATGGGTTTCAAAGCAGGATGCAGGAAACGAAAGAATGCAGTATATTTCAAATGCCATCAAGGAAGGCGCCGAGGCATTTCTTGCTCGTGAGTATAAAACAGTCGCGATAGTAGGCGTATTGCTCTTCGCCTTACTGTTTTTCCTTGGTGCATGGACAGCGGTAGGTTTTGCTGTAGGCGCCATTGGTTCAGCTCTTGCAGGCTACATCGGAATGATGATTTCTGTCAGGGCTAATGTGCGCACAGCGCAAGCTGCCAGTAAGGGCATTAATGCCGCACTTGCTGTAGCTTTTAAGGGCGGCTCTGTCACAGGCATGATGGTAGTTGGGCTGGCTTTACTCAGCATAGCAGGTTTTTATATAATAGTTACTGTCGTAGAGCCTGATTCAAAGAAGGCATTCCATGCGCTCGTCGGTCTGGGCTTCGGCGGCTCGCTTATGAGCATATTTGCTCGTATCGCAGGCGGAATATATACAAAAGCCGCCGATGTCGGCGCTGACCTCGTTGGTAAGGTTGAGGCAGGAATTCCAGAAGACGATCCTAGAAACCCTGCTGTTATCGCAGATAACGTGGGCGATAACGTGGGTGACTGTGCAGGAATGGCAGCAGACCTTTATGAGACCTATGTGGTTACACTCGTTGCAGCCATGCTCTTGGCAGGTACGCTCTTTGGCTATCAAAGCAAATGGGTTGAATTTCCGCTTTTGTTGGGAGGCATCTCAATTGTTGCCTCGATTATCGGAACGTTCTTTGTCAGGCTTGGAAAGAGCGGCTATATAATGGGAGCGCTTTATAAGGGTCTTGCAGTATCAGGTGTCCTTGCTGCAATAGCTTTTTTCATAGTATCACAACAGTTCATAGCTGGGCTTACCCCGCAAGAAGCAGCTGGTTTTACTCCACTTAGCGTGTTTCTGACTGCGCTGATAGGACTTGCCCTGACAGGACTGATAGTAGCAATAACGGAATACTTCACAGCAGTTGAGTATTCCCCAGTTAAGCACATTGCAAAAGCAAGCTTAACTGGTCACGGCACAAATGTAATCGCAGGACTCGCAGTTAGCATGAAGTCTACCGGCGCGCCTGTTATAGTTATTGTTGCGGCAATTCTTGGCGCATATGCTTTAGGTGGTGGATTTTCAGGCAATCCATCCGGCGGCCTTTTTGCTATCGCATTATCAGCAGTTTCTATGCTTTCAATGACAGGAATCGTTGTTGCGATTGACTCCTATGGACCTATTACTGACAACGCAGGCGGCGTGGCAGAAATGTCAGGACTGCCTGAAGAGATCCGTAACATCACTGACCCATTGGATGCAGTTGGAAACACAACAAAGGCTGTTACCAAGGGTTATGCAATCGGTTCAGCAGCTCTCGCAGCGCTGGTTCTTTTTGCGGAATATTCAAGATCGTTTGCAACAGAGCTAAAATTCGACCTTTCTGACCCGATGGTTTTGGCTGGTCTTTTTATTGGTGGACTCCTACCTTACTACTTCGGTTCACTTCTTATGGAGGCTGTCGGAAAGGCGGCTGGCAGCATTGTTGAGGAAGTCAGAAGGCAGTTCCGTGAGATCCATGGCATCATGGAAGGAACAGGAAAACCTGAATATGGCAAATGCGTTGATATCGTTACCAAGAGCGCTATTAAGCAGATGATGGTCCCAGCTCTTATCCCAGTCGTAGTTCCTCTATTAGTTGGTCTTCTGCTTGGCAAAGAAGCACTCGGTGGCGTTCTTATCGGAAGTATATTAACCGGACTCTTTCAGGCTATCGCCATGACAAGCGGCGGCGGCGCTTGGGATAACGCTAAGAAATCATTTGAACACGGTGTTACTGATGACAAAGGCGTCGTCCATAAGAAAGGGAGCGACGGACACAAAGCTTCGGTTACCGGTGATACAGTTGGTGACCCTTACAAGGATACCGCAGGTCCTGCTATCAACCCTATGATTAAGGTTGTTAATATCGTGGCATTGCTGATAGTTCCTTTGTTAAGATAACATCTTTAAAAAGCCGGTAGTCATAATAATAATGGCTGCCGGTTTTTTTGTGTCTTAAGAAATATCAGCTTCTTGCCAAATGATAGAGATATTGTTTAAAATTAAATATATTAATTTCTGGAGGTTTTGTTTTGAAAGAAAAGATTCATCCTGAATATCATAAAATAGTAGCAGCATGTGCGTGCGGAGCGAACTTTGAGACAGGCTCAACTCGTAAAAGCATCCGTGTAGATATATGCTCTAAATGTCATCCTTTTTTTACTGGAAAACAGAAAATTCTTGATACTGAAGGAAGGGTTGAGAGATTTAAAAAGAAATACGCAAAGAAATAACTGCTTAATAAATTGAGGGATTAGAGACTGCTCAGGGATTCTAATCCTTTTTGTTTTTAGATGTCCAAATTAAGATGTTTCGTCTCAGAATTTAATCATAGAAATATCGCGTGGATAAACGTTACGGTGAACTCTTACTATAGCTCCATGCGATAGATTAAAGCCTAAAATATCTATGTAAATGCATTTATTAATCTTTGTTCAAAAATCGCATGGAGTCATTTAAAGGATTTAATTGCAATGCAAAATAATGTCATTGCATATATAGCAATATTTTGAATTAACTAAAATAAGCTATTTTGACTCTCTAAAAATAAACTTTGACAGCTGAGAGGCTGTCATGAATTTGTATCATAAATCGCTTGACTTAGATATTTACAAATAATAATTTAAAGGTTAAATATGAAAAGTATTGGTGGGCAAGCTGTAATAGAGGGCGTGATGATGAAATCACCAATTGGGTGGAGTGTTGCTGTCAGAGACCCAAAGGGTGAGATTAATCTTAAAACTACGATTACGAATAAACCTAATAAATTTTTTAAACTGCCGGTCATTAGAGGTGTGATTGCCCTTTTTAGTGCTCTTGTTATCGGAATCAAAGCAATCGAGTTTTCTGGCAGCATAGCGTATCAAGACAAAGATGAAAAACCACTTAGTCCATGGAGCCTTGCATTATCTATTGGTCTGGCGTTAATTCTCGCCATAGTTCTCTTTAAATTCTTGCCTCTTTTTTTAACAACTATTATGGGCAGTTTTTATCAGGGCATTTCCACCAATTCCTTTCTTTTTAATCTTATTGACGGACTTCTGAGGGTCGGGGTATTTCTTTTATATGTCTTTGCAGTGGGGCTTTGGAGCGAGATGAGAAGGATATATCAATACCATGGAGCAGAGCATAAGGTAATATATGCTTATGAGGCAGGCGAAGAACTAACCGTAGAAAATGCCAAAAAATATAAGCCTTATCACCCCAGATGCGGCACGAGCTTTCTTTTAATAGTTATGTTTATAAGCATAGTTATATTCATTCTCATACCTCAGCACTGGACATTTACAGAAAAGCTTTTCTCGAGGATATTTCTTATACCTGTCATAGCGGGCATATCATATGAAATATTAAAGCTCTCGTCAAAGATAGCTAACAAAGGTATATTAGGTTTAATCATTTTACCCGGACTTTGTTTGCAGCGATTGACTGTCCGTGAGCCAGATAACTCTCAGATAGAGGTGGCAATAGCCGCCCTAAAAGAGGTCTTGAAATTGGATAACCCTAAGCCAGAGGCTATAAAAAATGCTTGATAAGCTATTATTAATCGAACAAAAATATAATGGGATAACGGCAACGCTAATGAAGCCGGAGGTTTTGAGCAACACCTCAGAATATCATAAATATTCAAAGGAGCAATCGGATCTTGAGCCGATTTATAATACAATTCAGGAATATAAGAAACTGCTTGGGGGCATTGATGATGCAGAAGCTCTGATTAGAGACAGTGATGCGGGTATAAAAGAACTCGCTGAAGAAGAGCTTGAGATACTCAAGAAGAAAAAACCTATTATAGAAAATGAACTCAAACTCATGCTTTTGCCAAAAGATCCAAGGGATGATAGAAATGTAATACTCGAAATCCGTGCTGGAACTGGAGGTGAAGAAGCCGCTCTTTTTGCAGCTTCATTGTTCAGGATGTATTCAAAATATTCAGAGATAAAAAGATGGAAGATAGAGATAATTGACTCAAGCCCGACGGGTCTCGGCGGTCTAAAGGAGATTATCGCAAGCATTACAGGCAAGAACGCTTATAGCAGACTAAAATACGAAAGCGGTGTTCACAGGGTTCAGAGAGTCCCTGTTACTGAGACTTCTGGAAGGATTCACACATCAGCATCAACCGTTGCGGTGTTGCCAGAAGCTGCGGATGTTGATGTCAAGATAGAAGATAAAGACTTGAGAATTGATACATTTTGCTCCTCTGGTGCAGGTGGTCAAAGTGTTAACACAACCTATTCTGCTGTGAGAATTACGCATATACCTACTGGAATCGTCGTGCAATGCCAAGATGAAAGATCTCAGATGAAGAATAGGGAAAAGGCGATGAAGGTATTAAGGTCGAGGGTGCTTGAGATAGAACTTGAGAAAAAGGAAAAAGAGCGCGCTTTATACAGGAAAACTCAGGTAGGAAGCGGTGATAGGAGCGAAAGAATAAGGACTTATAATTATCCTCAAAACAGGATAACCGACCATCGTATAGGTCTGACGCTTCATAAACTTGAGCAAGTTTTGGAAGGTGACCTTGAAGAAATTATAGACTCCTTAACGACGCATTATCAGGCGATGAAACTTAACGACATTTGAAATGTGCCCGCCATATACGATGCAATCTGTTTGGTATGTAATTGCTAATTTAAAATAGCATATCAATTTCGCAAGAAAAGTTAAATAGTGTCTGTTTATAAACTGCTTGCAACTCTTTTCTGTCATTTCGAGCAGAGCGAGAAATCTTTAATTTTTAAGATTCCTTCCCTCGATTGGAATGACAACAGCACGGATTTATCCACTTTATAAACAGACTCTAAATAGTCATAATTATCGTTTACGACTCACGACCCATCAATTCATTTTATAATCGAAAAAGGAGGAATATTGCGTAGGTCCTATGCCTTAGACAATATCTTGTAATATAGCTTTGTCATTTGATAAACTTCAAATATCGATACCTTAAAGGAGCTAATATTTATGATAACAAAAAAACGGATTGGAGTTCTTCTTGGCGGCATATCAGCAGAAAGAGAGGTTTCTTTAAAAAGTGGGAAAGCTGTTTTTAATGCATTAAATAATAAGGGGTATAATGTTGCCTTGCTTGATGTTCAGGATAATGTATGTGAATTGCTCGAGAAAGAACAAATAGAGATCGCCTTTTTGGTCTTGCACGGCGGTTGGGGTGAAGACGGCGGAATTCAGGGACTCCTTGAGGTGATGAATATACCATACACTGGTTCAAGGGTGATGGCTTCAGCTCTGGCAATGGATAAGGAGGCTTCAAAAAAAATGTTTCTTTATCATGGTCTATTAGTGCCTGATTTTGTTATTCTTTACAAAGATATATTTCATCCCGATAATTTAAAAAACGAACCAGGAAACGGTATATCATTCATCCAACAATCAGTTCATTTTCCTATGCCTTGGGTAGTAAAACCAGCCACCGAGGGCTCAAGCGTCGGGGTTAACATAGTCAAGAATACTGAACAAATATTAGACGCACTAAAGACAGCCTATGACTATGGTAAGAGGGCAATAGTAGAAAGATATACTAAGGGCAAGGAGATTCAGATTGGGATTCTTGGCGATAGAATATTAGGCGGTGTCGAAGTCAGACCATCTTTAGAATTCTACAGTTATGAAGCTAAATATACGGCAGGACTTACTCAATATATATTGCCGCCAGAAATTGATGACAAAACTTACGAAAACCTTAAACTTGCCGGACTAAAGGCTCATAATGCGCTTTCTTGTGAGGGTGCATCAAGGGTGGATCTGATACTTGATGAATCTAATAATATTTATGTTCTTGAGGTAAATACAATTCCGGGCATGACTGAAACGAGTCTTCTGCCTAAGATAGCAGGACTGGTCGGCATGGATTTCACAGCCTTGGTTGAGGAGATGCTTCGTCTCTCGATAAAATAAAAACATTGCAATAAGAATTAACACTTTCAAATGTATAAAAAATCCAAATATCAACAAAAAAATCATAAAAATAAAAAGCTGATTTTTTCATTGGTTATTATTGTTGCGATTGTGTCTGTAACTGCATGGCTATATTTTTACCTGAAGCAAAATCTATATATTAAAGAGATTGTTTTTATTGGCAATCAACATTTACACAAGGAAGACCTATATAATATCTTAAGGGTTCATAAAAATGATCCCATCTATAGTGTCTCAGCAAAGCGAATGCATAACAACCTCATGCAGTCTCCGTGGGTAAAGAATGCTATAGTAAGAAAAGAATTCTCAGGCAAGATACTTGTACAGCTATCAGAAGCGATTCCCGCAGCTATTTTGTACAAGTCGAAAAAGCCTTATTTTATAGACAGCACAGGGGTGATACTCGAGGAAATTTCAGAACCGTCTGTAATCTTTTTGCCTGTTATAATGGAGATAGACCCTTTGAAAAATGAGAATACTTACAAAGAAGCTCTCACCTTGGTTAATCTTTTTAAAGATAAGAAACTAATGCCGTACTCAGGACAACTTGAAATTACTGGTCGAACCCCTGATGAACTGAACATAAAAGTTGATAATATATTAATAAAGATAGGTTCTGGAGATTATGAGAAAAAGATAGAAAGACTTGAAAAAATTAAGGAAGAAATAAAAAATAAAAATATAACTATAGAGCATATAGACCTGAGATTTTCTGAACAGGTGATAGTAAAACCCCTGAAGCAATAAAAAAATGTATTTGTAATGAAAGAAAAACAAAGTGTAGCAGATTTGCCCGATTAAACTCCAGAAGCATGATATACTGACTTCATAATTCCTGACACATGATTCCATGTAACTGATTTGTTTAGGTTGGAATCAATAAGATTAATGATTCCCTGAAGCTCATTATAAGCATCTAAAGCCTTTTTAATAGATTCACATTCGCAAGTTTCTCCAAGCATCGTATCTGATTTGCTCCCTGTAACTTTATAAATAACAGCATCTCTGATAAATATAAGAGACAAATCTATCCATGACTTCATCTGTTCTCTGTCAACCCATGTTTCTTTAGAAACATCGTTAATCATATTTTTAAGAAGTGTCAGAAACCATGTCTTTTCTTCAGAGAAATTTCTTGTAATAGCAATGCCAGGCCTGCCCATCGAGAGATTCATGTAAAGATTGATATCTTTTGGTGCAGCATGTGAGAGTATTATTTTTTTGCAAGATTCAGAGGGTAGCGGAGCAAAACTGATCCTCAAACATCTTGAAATTATGGTGTCAGGCAGGGCGTCTTCGTTAGAAGAAATTAAGATGATGATGCTGCTATCCGGTGGCTCTTCAAGGGTTTTTAGGAAGGCATTTGCAGCGTTCGGATTCATTCTATCAGAATCATCGATAATAATAAATTTTTTCCTGCCTTCAAACGGCTTTAATGAAAGGATTTCTTCCAGCCGTCTGATAGCATCGGTTTTGATCTCGTTATTTATAGGTTCAATAATATGAATATCAGGATGGATTCCCGAATCAGTTTTTTGGCACGACAGGCAACTATCGCAAGAATCAAAATCGACAGGACTAAAACAATTGACCGCCTTTGCATAATTAACAGCGGCAAGTCTTTTGCCAACGCCCCCTTGTCCAAGCATTAAAATGGCGGAAGGAAGTTTATTTTTTTTTATCGTACCAGCAAGAATCTTTAATGCCTTTGGCTGACACTCAATATCCTTCAACATGACAGGGCCTTTATTATAATATCACTTGTGTCTTTCAGAACCCTTTCTATAGCCGAAGACGCGTTGACGATTTTAACCCTCTCGGGTTCCTTATCTGCTATCATGTAATAGCCATCTCTGACTTTTCTGTGAAACTCTATGTCTTCAAGTTCAAGCCTGTCAACCTTGTTTATCCCCTTGTTTCTCATCAGTCCAGATTCTACATCAATATCAAGCAATATAGTAATATCGGGCTTCAATCCACCCGTTACGATTTTATCTATAGTCACAATAAGCGAAAGATCAAGACCTCTCCCGTAACCCTGATAGGCTATGGTTGAATCTGAAAACCTATCTGTTATGACAATTTTGCCAGTCTCCAAAGCCGGAATGAGCTTTTCCCTCAGATGCTGACATCTGGCAGCATTGTAAAGGAGGAGTTCTGTGAGATAAGACATCTCCTTATGTTCTGGCAAGAGCAGGATATCTCTGATCTTCTGTCCAATAGTAGTTCCGCCCGGCTCATAGGTTGAGAGAACTTCATAGCCATCCATCATCAACATCTCGGTTATCAGCCTTGAAACGGTCGTCTTGCCAGATCCCTCGATGCCCTCAAATGATATGAAAACTCCTCGCTTGTTCAGTAGATTATCTCCTTATACAGTGATCTATTCAAATGCGTTTAAATCTAAAAAAAAGGAGGCATGGATATCCGAAAAAAACTTTGTCCTAAAACACCAACTTAGTGTAAGTGTCAGTGATAAACATAAGAGACTATTTATAGACTTACCCTAAATCATGCCCGCTGCATAGAAATCCACTTGCATTTTTTGGGTTAATGAATGAGGAACGACTTGAAAAAAACATAATGCCTCGCAAAACATTTTCATACTAATGAATCAGAAAGATACAACGGCGCCATTTGAGATAAATTCTGGCAATCAAATAAACCGGCGAGCCGAAATATTACGCACAAGTAACCTATGATGAATCGAATTCAAAAAGCGACCTTATAAACAAAGAAATTTCATGCTTCCAAAAAAAGAAGAAGGACCATTTAATACAGTGCGCATATAGGTTGTATCGCTTACCAAATCGCATCAGATAAACAACTTGGGCAAAATCTATCATGAAAAAATATGAACAAAAAAACGCGACTGCCCGCTTATCACATGAACAACTGGAATGTATATCCTATAACGACTGAGGGTATGACCCCTATGACAAAAATCATGAGAATGGATATCAAAAGCGCAGCTCCATTTGCCGGATCAGGGTATATCTTAGCCTCTTCTTCCATTGGCTTCATATACATGTTCATCACTATTCTCATGTAGTAATAAGCCGATATAGAGCTGAAAAACACTGCTACAACGACCACCCATGTGTATCCAGAATTGATTGCAGCCATGAAGATATTAAATTTGCCAATAAACCCAGCTGTAGGTGGAATACCAGTTAAAGAAAACATAAAAACGAGCATCATAAAGGCTACCACTGGATGGCTTTTGGATAAACCATTATAATCCTTGATGCTTTCGCCTTTTTCGAGTAGAATGACTATCGCAAATGCTCCCATATTCATAAACGCATAAATCAACAAATAGGTCATTACTGCATTAAGCCCTTCAGTGGTTCCGGCGACTATACCGAGTAGCGCATATCCTGCATGTGCTATGGAAGAGTAGGCAAGCATTCTTTTTATATTAGTCTGAACAACAGCCAATATGTTGCCAACAGCCATTGTTAGAATCGCCAAACCTATAAGGATCGCTGCCCAGTCGGGCTGTAATGTCTCGAAAGCTATGAAGAAGACCCTACCTATAACGGCAAATCCCGCTGCCTTCGGTCCTACTGAAAAAAATGCAGTTACTGATGTGGGTGCGCCTTGATAAACATCGGGTGCCCACATGTGAAAGGGAGCTGCAGCAATCTTAAATGCAAAGGCACAGATTATCATAATCATTGCTATTAGCAGTGTAATAGAGGTTTCGCCTTGCTTTAAATACTGGGCAATCTGATAAATATTCGTAGATGTAGTTAGACCATATAACAATGAGATGCCAAAAAGAAGAATCGCCGATGAAAAAGCGCCTAACAAGAAATATTTCATAGCTGCTTCATTGGACTTTGTATCATGCCTTTTAATACCGGCAAGTATGTATGTGCTGAGAGCCATAAGTTCGAGACCAAGATAAAGCAAAATCAAATCAGCAGAAGATGCCATAAGCATCATTCCGGCGGTTGCAAATAGGAGCAGACTATAATACTCGCCATATTCCGCATCTTCTCTCTGAAGGTATTTAAATGATATAAGAACAGTCAGTACGAGGCTGATGAGGAAAATAAACTTAAAATACGAGCTGTATCCATCACTTATAAACATACCGCCAAATGTTATGCCCTGACTGGAAGGAATGACATAAAAGACTGCCAAAGCGGCACCGATGCATAAATAACCGAGCCAATCTTTTGTTTTTTCCTTTGCAAACAGCTCTATAGATAATAATACGCACGCCACTAATGACATAATTATTTCCGGTATTAATGGTGTTAAATCAGGCAATGGTATGTTCACTTTATTACCTCGATAATGTTTTGTGTTATTTGCTGCTGTCCAGCCGTATTGACACGGTCAATGAGTCCCTGCACAGAAACCTCCATGAAACTCAGGAAGGTATTAGGATAGAACCCTATCCACAGGATCAGCGCTACGAGGGGAAGTAAGGTGAGAAACTCCCTTTCATTCATATCCTCATGATAGTGCGCATTTGGATTGGTCTCGAGGAAGAATACCCTCTGGTAAAGCCAAAGCATATACCCAGCGCCAATTATGATTCCTGTGCAAGCCAATATACCCATAAGTTTCCATGCCATAAAGCCGCCCAACAATATTAAAAACTCGCCAATGAAACCATTAGTTCCCGGCAAACCTACGGCGGCAAGTGTAAAAACCATAAAGAAGGCAGCATATACAGGCATAGCGGTTGCCGCTCCTCCGTAGTTAGCTATTTCCCTTGTATGAGTTCGTTCGTATATGATGCCAACGCTTAAAAACAGTGCGCCGGTAACAATACCATGATTTATCATCTGTAAGATTCCGCCTTGTATCCCCTGCATGTTAAGAGCGAATATGCCAAGCGTTACAAAACCCATATGGCTAACCGAGCTATATGCAATAAGCCTCTTAAGATCGCTCTGAGCAAGACATATAACCGCTCCATATATTATTGCGATCACGGACAAAACAATCATAATGGGTGCCATCGCCTTTGCTGCTTCAGGGAAAAGAGGGATGTTAAAGCGTAGGAACCCATAGGCGCCCATCTTAATCAATATGCCGGCAAGAATAACACTGCCTGCGGTAGGTGCTTCGGTATGAGCGTCAGGCAGCCATGTATGAACAGGGAACATCGGCACTTTGACTGCAAAGGCTGCAAAGAATGCCCAGAAGAGCAACAATTGTATGGTATATGGATATGTGGTGTTCATCATCTGAAGCACATCAAAGCTCTTATTAGTATAGTAATATAATACGATTATTCCAATAAGCATCAGCAGGCTTCCGACAAGGGTGAACAGGAAAAACTTAATCGCAGCATATACCCTGTTTGGACCGCCCCAAACACCGATTAGAATATACATGGGTATCAGCATTGCTTCCCAGAAAATATAAAATAAGAAGAAATCGAGGCTGCAGAAAACGCCTATCATAGAACCCTCTATAAGCAGCAGGGAACCGTAAAATTCCTTAACTTTATCAGTAATTGCTGTCCACGAGACTGTAACGCAAAGTATAGACAGTAAAGTTGATAGAAGGACGAATAACACGCTAATACCATCAACGCCAAGCGAATATTTTATACTCCACGCAGGTATCCAGTCATATGTTTCAGTAAACTGCATCTTGGCGGTAGTTTTGTCAAAGTTCAAATAAAGGGGCAGGCTCAAGATAAATGCAATTAAACTTAAGGCAAGTGACGCAGCCCTCGCATACATTTCCTGTTTGCGCGGAATAAAAAATATCATAAACCCGCCGATAATGGGAAGGAATATGACCCAGCTTAATACAGAATATTCGATTTGAACAGAGAATATAGCGCCAAGATATACGAAAGCAACGATTGCAGGCACATATAGCAGGGTTCTCGCGATTGTGTTGACAGGTTGCTGGGCAGCATGACTATCATGTCCTGTTTGCATTATTTTTCCTCCTAATCTTCCTTAACTAACTGTTTAATTTATTGCTTAGTAAAAATTAAAACCAATGATACGAGAACAAAGAATCCGAAAGCCATACCCATCGCATAGTGCTGTAAGAATCCAGTTTGCAGCTTTCTGAGTCTTTCGCCAAACTCACCTATTAGTTTGGGGACTCCATTGACTATGCCTTCTATTATTTTGCCATCAGTAACGGTAACGAGTATTCGGCTAGCTACCCACTTGGTCGGTCTGATAATAGCGAAATCATATAACTCGTCAACATAATATTTGTTCCAAAGCACGGTATATGCAGATTTAAATGTGCGTCCAATAAACAACGGTATGCCGGGCGCCCAAAGGTACATGACGGCAGCAGTAAATATCCCGCCCACAGCGACTGCTATAGATATGGCTATTACCATCCATTCCTCGGCATGTGTGCCGTGCACATGTGGATGCCCTAAAACCGGCTCAAAGAAGTGACCAATCATATTAGTACCGCCTAGTAGGGGCGGTATGCCAACCCAACCGGCAGCAATGGCTCCAACAGCCAATATCATCAATGGCGCTGTCATAGATATCGGGGACTCGTGCAAATGATGCTCTTCCTCATGCGTGCCCCTAAATTTGCCAAAAAATGTCAAAAAAACTATTCTAAAACTATAAAAAGCTGTCAGTCCCGCAACAATCGTTCCCATGACCCAGACGATCTTACCGACTGTTCCGCCATTATATGCAAGCCACAGTATCTCATCCTTACTGAAAAAGCCTGCTAAACCAGGGATCCCCGCTATGCTTATCGATGCAATAAAAAATGTCCAAAATGTTAAGGGCATGTACTTTCTAAGCCCGCCCATTTTCTGAATATCAAGCTGTCCCCCCATAGCATGCATTACACTGCCGGCTCCCAAGAACAATAACGCCTTAAAGTATGCGTGCGTGAAAAGATGGAATATTCCTGCACCGTATGCGCCAACTCCGCACGCAAGGAACATATAGCCAAGCTGGCTAACAGTCGAATAAGCTATAATTCTCTTAATATCATTTTGAACGAGTGCAATGGTTGCTGCAAACAGGCTGGTCAAGGCACCTGTCAATGCTACAACCATCATAGCTGTTTCCGACATACTAAACAAGGGATTGAATCTGGCAACAAGAAATACTCCAGCGGTAACCATTGTCGCTGCATGAATCAATGCGCTGACAGGCGTGGGACCCTCCATCGCGTCTGCAAGCCATACATGCAAGGGGAGCTGCGCAGACTTGCCTATAGCACCGCAGAATAGCAGCAGAGCTATAACTGTTACAAGCCCCATCTCTATTCCAAGAACATTAATGGTCTGACCCTGCAATGTATTGATATTTGCGAAGATCTCTGTGTAGTGCAATGTTTCAAGATATATAAATACCATAAATACGCCGATTCCAAACCCAAAATCACCAAAACGGTTAACGATAAAGGCTTTTTTACCTGCATCAGCAGCGCTTTTCTTAGTGAAATAATAACCGATGAGAAAATAAGAACATAATCCGACTGCTTCCCAACCAAAATAAAGCTGCAAGAGATTGTTCCCAGTTACAAGCATCAGCATCGAAAAAGTAAATAGGTTGAGGTATGAAAAGAACCTATAATATCCTGGATCTCCGTGCATGTATCCTACGGAATATATATGAACAAGCAAGCTGACGCTCGTTACGACTATAAGCATAATAGCTGTCAACTGGTCAATCAAAAAGCCTATTGAAACCTTGAAATTCCCTGAAATAATCCAACTGTAAACATCATAGTTAATTACCTTTCCTTGAGCGACCTCAACAAAGGTAATTAGCGAAATCACAAAAGACCCAAAAACCGCCAATATCGAAACCCAATGAGCCTTCTCCTGATAGAACTTACCGAACCAGATGTTTATACAGAACCCTATTAAAGGCAAGAGCGGAATAAATAAATATTTATCTATTATCATCCCTTCATCTCCGTTATTTTATCAGTATGTACAACTGCTTTATTCCTGAATAGTGAAATAAGAATTGCAAGCCCTATCGCAGCCTCTGCCGCTGCGACCGTTATTATAAAAAAAACGAGTATCTGACCTTTAAGATCCTGCAGATAATGGCTAAAAGCTATAAGACTTAAATTCACAGCATTTAGCATAAGCTCGACAGATATTAACATTATGATTAAATTTCGCCTGATAAGAAAACCAATCACGCCTATAACAAAAATCACTGTACTGAGCGCAATATACCATTCTAACGGTACCATCTGACCCCCTAAGTCCTCTTTTTTGCGAGCACCATAGCGCCCACAATTGCTATCAATAAAATTATCGATGCTATCTCAAACGGAAGCAGATATTCTGTATATAAAACCTTCCCTATTGCTTTAGTATGAGTCTCTTTCTGAATATGTTCTATAGTATATATACCGAGAGGCCCCTGCGTGTACTTTGTGATAGCAAAGAACACAAAGAGCAAAAATGAGAGCCCTAAAGCAACTCCAATAGGCCATTCACCGATAAATTTTTCAGAACTAAGTTCTTCCTTAAGATTTAGCATCATTATTACAAACAGGAAGAGAACCAATACTGCTCCTGCATACAAGATTATCTGCACAGCAGCGATGAATTCGGCATTCAGGAAAAGATAGATTGCCGCAATATGAAAAAACAGTACCAGCATCCAGAGGACACTATGAACAGGATTCTTTCTTGTAATAATAAGAACCGATAGAGCAATTGTCGTTATGGCAAAATATACAAAAATTATCTGTGGTAACATAACTAATCGGTCTCCTTCTTTTCAGTTTTTTCGGGAGAACTTTCGGGTTCAGAGATGACCGGTCGTGTTGGGACAGGACCCTGCTCTCTTTTGCCCTTTTGCATCTTAGAATGATCGAGTCCGTCAGGACGCCAAAACTTATTGAAATAGGTCTCTTCTTTTTGTTTAGCTGCGAACTCATCCCAGTTCTCTAAAAGTTTTTCTTTCGTGAAATATAGATCCTGTTTTGAATATGCCGAATACTCATATTCCTCGGTCAGCACAAGGGCGCAAACAGGACAAGTCTCCACACAGTAACCGCAATAGATACATCTCAGTGCTTCTATATCATATTGGGCAAGATATAATTTTCCATCCTCTGGCCTTTTCTTTTTGGCAATATAGATACACTGTGATGGGCATATATTGGCGCACCTCATACATGCAATACACTTTTCCTTTGCAGTTTTTGGGTCTCTAATAAGTGCATGTCTTCCGCGAAACCCGGCATATACCCGCCTTCTTTGCTTAGGATACTGAATTGTAACTGCACGGCTGCACATCATCTTAAAGGTCAGTGCCATTCCTTTTAGAATTTCGAGAAAAAATACTTTTTTTACCAATTCTTTGAGAGTCACGATTAGTACCCCTCTACTTTTAAAATATAAACTTCAAGATAGATGTTATTACAAGATTCGCTAAGGCAACGGGAATCAATATTTTCCAGCCCAACGACATAAGCTTATCATATCTATACCTGGGGAGAGTTGCTCTAACCCAGTAGAAAAGGAATATATGGAAATAAACCTTAAGGATAAACCAAATTATCCCCGGAACCATGGCAAGCGGGGGAATCAACTTGATGAGGATAGGAGGCGCCGTCCAGCCGCCCCAAAAGCATACAACTGCCAATGAGGACATGACGATCATTCCAATATACTCACCTAAAAAGAAGAGCGCAAATCTCATACCGCTATACTCAACAAAATAACCAGCCACCAGTTCACTCTCTGCTTCTGGCAGATCAAAAGGCGTCCTGTTGGTCTCAGCAAATGCAGCAATCATAAAAACAATATAAGCCACAAACTGCGGAATTAGATACATGCCGTACCAATACTGCTGTTGAGCTTGAACAATTTCAATGAGGTTCATTGAACCAGCCATAAGCATGATGCTTACAAGGCTAAATGCCATAGCTATTTCATAACTTATAATTTGAGCAGTTGACCTAAGCCCGCCAAGGAATGCATATTTCGAGTTAGAAGCCCAGCCCGACATGATCAAGCTGTAACCACCAAGTGATGACATTGCGAACAAATAAAGGAGCCCCACATTGATATTCGCTATATAAAAAATATCAAAAAAGGGAATTACAGCGAGCGAACTCAGGGTGGCAAAAACAGCAACATAAGGTGCTATCTGAAATACCGTTCTGTCTGCTGCAACAGGTATAATATCTTCCTTAAAAAAGAGTTTTACACCGTCTGCGATAGGCTGCAGCAAGCCATGAGGACCAACCCTCATAGGGCCAAGCCTAACCTGCATATGCCCTATGACCTTTCTCTCGAAGTAGGTGGCATACGCTACATGCAGCATCGTAATTCCAATCACTACTGCTATTTTTACAATTATAATGAGCAACTGAAACAGAAAACTTGTTTGTTCTAAGCCAATAACTTCATTTATATTCATTATCTACCTCACCTATCGCATTCACCGAGAACTATATCTATGGTTCCGATGTTAGCAATTATATCTGCAACAAGCGAACCTTCGCACATCTTGGGCAGGACAGAGGCATGAACATAAGAAGGCGCCCTTATCCTCATCCTATAGGGTTTACCAGTTCCATCACTTATAAAGTAGAAACCGAGTTCACCTTTTGGAACCTCAGTTGCAACATAAACATCTTCAAAGGCTGGTCCTGGTTCTTCAGGTGGCGGTGGCGGAGTCGGAGGTGAGCCGTCAGCAGCCGGTTCAGTTTTTGGCGGAGGGGGTGCAGGCTTCTTTCTTGGTCCTGTTGCCAAATCATATCCCGGAGCATCAGCAGCGAGAACATAACCGCCGGGCAGCTTTTCAAGGCATTGCCTGATAATCGAATTAGACTGCCTGAACTCCTCCATCCTGCATCTATATCTATCATATACATCGCCAGCTTTGCCTACCGGCACTTCAAACTCGACTTTATCATATGCATCGTAAGGTGCGAATTTTCGTATATCATAAGGCACGCCGGAACCCCTCAATGTTGGTCCTGACAATCCCCAGTTTATGGCTTCTTCAGCGGTTAAGACTCCTATACCTTTAGTCCTTTGGAGCCAGATCCTATTCTGGTCAATAAGGGTCTCATATTGTAAAATCCGCTTGGGAAATTCCTCTGTAAATTTATAGCAATGATCTAAAAACTCCTGATCTACATCAGCCCTGACCCCCCCTATTCTCGGATAGGTAACGGTCAGCCTTGCCCCGCATGCCATTTCATATAATTCAAGTATCCACTCCCTGTCCCTCATGGAATATAAGAAAACGGTCATAGCGCCTATATCCAGTGCATGGGTTGCGATCCAGACAATATGGTTTGCAATCCTTGTAAGCTCGCCCATAATTGTCCTTATATACTTCGCCCTTTCAGGCACCTCTATACCCAACAACTTTTCTACAGCAACGCAAAAACCGATGTTATTTGACATGCTGGATACATAATCAAGCCTGTCGCTCAGTGGCAATGCCATTGGATAGGTCCTGTTCTCGCCAAGCTTCTCTGTTCCCCTGTGCAGATACCCAACATAAGGTTTGCACTTAACAACCGTCTCACCATCCAGTTCTATCACCAGCCTTAATACACCGTGAGTTGCAGGATGCTGAGGCCCCATATTAATTGTCAATGTTTTGGTTTTTAGATCTCTTATCACTGCCATTTAACGAACCTCATATACTAAGTTCTTTTTGCCTATCTCAATAACTTGCTTGAATGGCTTCCATTCTTTCTCTCCAAGATCGCTCTTAAGCGGGTAGTCCTTTCTAAGCGGATAACCATCCCAATCCTCCGGCATAAGTATTCTTCTTAAATCGGGGTGCCCAGTAAAAGAAATCCCAAACATATCATAGCACTCCCTTTCATGCCAATCGGCGCCAGCCCATATTCCAATAACGCTGTCTATCGAACAGTCATCTTCAGGCACTTCAGCTTTTATACGAATCATTTTGTTATATTTAATGGATAGCAGATGATAAACAACCTCAAAGCGGATTTCCTTCTTGCCCATATAATCAACACCACAAAGGTCAGCAAGATAGTCAAAATATAATTCGGGGGTTTTATGAAGATAACTCATTATTTCCAAAATTCTCTCTTTTTTGACAGTTATTGATATCTGCCCGCGAAACTCAACAACACCTTTTACCTCAGAACCAAACTTACCCTTAATTAGTTCAGCTATCTCAATAGGTTCCATTTTCTATCTCCATCTGCTCCATTTAAAGGATTCTTTTCTTATTTTCTCTTGGAGCTTGATAATTCCCTCTAATAAAGCCTCAGGCCTCGGCGGGCAGCCAGGAATATAGATATCTACCGGCATAATGAGATCAACGCCCTGAACGGTTGAATAAGTATTATATATGCCCCCAGTGCAAGCGCAGCTACCCATCGCTATAACATACCTCGGCTCGGGCATTTGATCATAAACCGATCTAATAATCGGTGACATTTTCTTTGTAAGTGTCCCGGCAACGATTATTGCATCCGACTGCCTCGGCGAACCTCTAAAAACCACACCAAACCTGTCAAGATCATAGTGAGATGATCCAGTTGCCATCATTTCTATTGCGCAACACGCCAACCCAAAAGTCATGGGCCAAATTGAAGATAACCTGCCCCAATTAACCAGCTTATCTACAGCGGCTATGATGGTATTTCCGCCTGGAATTACCCGTACCCCCTTCTCAACTTCCACTAGTGATGTTATCCCATCTATTATCATAGGGCCTTATCTAACCTCCTGATTACCAATCAAATGCTTTTTTCTGCCATGCATAAGCATAGCCGACAAGCAATATATCTATAAACAGTATCATCGCAATAAGGGCATACAACCCAATATCTTCATAAACCAGCGCCCATGGATATAAAAACACGGCTTCAACATCGAATACCACGAAGAGCATCGCAATTATATAGAACTTGACGCTGAACTGCTCTCTCGGAGCACCTACCTGCGGGTTGCCGCACTCATAAGGAGTAAGTTTTTCCTTATAAGGCCTCCTAAGCCTCGCTAAACCTCCGATGAGAAGTATCCCCAACCCAAATGCTATTGAAATCAACATAAGGACAAAAACTGGAAAATATTCTGTGGGTATATAGCTGCCCGGTGTCATTTTTAGCACCTCTTAATCTTTGATAATCTCAAAACACCGTGATACTAAGTTATTAGGCAACCATTTATCAAATAAAAAAAATTAATTGAGAACAAACAATTTCTAATAACTTTTTTACCTAAAAATTTAGCGGGGTTGCCAGAGAATAAAGAGTGTGATTTCTCGCTTAGTCTAGGATGTTAACCTTCAATCTATATTTGCGGTGCAATATTTACGAAAAATTTCTGTAATCTAAATCTGCTATAATTATTTAAGACCTAAATTGAGCGATTTTGTTGGCAAACCCACGGCAGCAGAGACGGCTGTTCTACTAGATGAATGATTAATGCTGATCCGCAGGACAAGCGTCCCGCCTGTCATTAGATAAAATTACCTAAAAGAATCGCTCAATTTAGGTAAAAATCAAAATGCTATAGACTTAAAGTAAGGAGCATTTATGAAAATCGCAATTTTAGGGGCACCAGGATGTGTTGGGACAAATCTAATAAGAACATTGCTTGAGTACCCTTATAATGCGATTATCGGCTCTTGTCTTTCTGAAAAAGAAATACTCAAAGATATCCCTCTCAAAAATCTTATATGGAAACAGGTCAATTTATTAGATGCAAACAGTGCAGAAATTTTTTTTAACGACTGTGAGATTTTAATTTATCTTATACACTCGCTGGGCGCAAAGAATTTTGAACAGCTTGACATACAATTGGCAAATGCAGCGGGAAGTGCTGCAAAAAAGGCTGGGATAAAAAAAATAATCTATTTGGGAGGGATTATTCCAGCAAATCAGGATGCATCCCCCCATCTTATAAGCAGGATGAGGACAGGTCAAGCCCTTGCTTCACATGGAATTCCAGTTGCAGAGGTGCGTGCGAGCATCCTTCTTGAGACATGCAGCGCATCATATCTTATAGTTTATCACCTCGCGAAAAGGCTCCCTTTAATGATAACCCCTAAATGGCTAAATTCGCTCTGTGCGCCAATTGCCCTTGAAGACGCAGTAAGAGTTATTGCAGAACTTGTGAAAAAAGAAATTAAAGGGCATGAGATATTTGAAATAGGATCTGATATAGTTCGCTACCGTGATCTCTTATCCCTTTGTGGAAAGTCTATACGGGGCATTGAAAATATTATTATACCAGTTCCATTGTTTGCTGTAAGCCTATCATCTCTTTGGATACAACTTATCACAGGGGTTCCAAATAGTGTGGGGACAGCACTTGCAGAGGGGTTAAGATCCGATACCATTCCATCAAAAAATCGTTTTAGAGAAGTAACGGGAAGAGACCCGCTTCCAATTAAAAATGTTCTTGAAAATCTTGCTAAAAAAATGCAAAGAGCTTAAAAACATTTATAATTGTTCTGCAGCCGATTTAAGGTCATTCAGGAATTCCCTTGTGAGGCTTTGTATTTTTTGCTTTGGTACGATAAAACCGATATTTCTCACAAAAAAACCGTTAAATACCTCTCTGCTGGTCACAAGAATCCCGTTCTTGGTTTCTTTAAAATCAAATAAGTGCTCTGCAAATAACCCCATTTTCTTTGCATACCATGAGATGCTTTTTTTATTTTTTACCTCCTGTATCTCTATACAAACATTAATTGGGAAAAAGAATGGCCGAAAATTACACACAAGCCGGCATCCTGATGTAAGGCAGTTACTCTCTGATTCAACATCTCTTATAACATTGTTCCAGTTTTTCCAGCATGTAAGGTCAGTAAATGTATCCCAGACCTTGTCCAAATCAGCATTGATTAAAATTGACTCTTCAACTATCATATTAAACTAAACAACAAAACAAAGATTTATGAAAAAGATTATACCAGCCAAACATCTATGCAGACAAGTTAACATAAAAGAGCATTAGAGATGTCATTGTGATATCTTCAATGAAACAAAACGTAAAGGGTTAATATTATGGATGAATTTCTAAGACTAATTGATATAATAGCGAAACTTCGTTCTGAAAATGGCTGTCCATGGGACAAAGAACAGACTAAGGATTCTCTTAAGCCTTATCTGATAGAAGAAGCCCATGAGGTCTTAGAAGCTATTGATGAGAGCAATCCAAAAAAACTCAGAGAAGAACTGGGAGACCTTTTATTTCAAATAATATTTCATTCCCAAATAGCCGCTGAAAGTGGCGATTTCACCATCTTTGATGTCATTAAGGGCATCTCGGATAAAATAATCAGCAGGCACCCGCATGTATTTTCAAATGCAAAATTTGAATCTCCTGAAGAGGTCAGGAAACAATGGCACGAAAGAAAAACAGAGGAAGGCAGGTTCAAAGATTCAATTCTAAGCGGTGTCCCAAAAAGCCTGCCCTCACTGCTAAGGTCTCAAAGGCTGCAGTCAAGGGCATCAAAGGTTGGATTTGATTGGGAAAAAACAGAAGATATGCTTTATAAGGTTGATGAAGAGTTGTCTGAATTAAAAGCTGCTATAAAAACTGGCTCGAAAGAAGAGATTGAAGAAGAGCTTGGCGATGTGCTGTTTGTCCTTGTAAATGTATCACGATTTACAGGCTTAAATGCTGAAGAGGCTTTAAAAAAGACAATAAATAAATTTATCAATAGATTCGGATATATTGAGCAAAAAGCTAAAGATACAGGACAGAATCTATCAGATATGACTATCAAAGAGATGGATAGCCTCTGGGACGAAGCAAAATCACAAAATAAAGAATCAAGATGATTTGTTCTTCTTTAAGATATGCTGTTAGATAAAATAATCGGGGCGAGCCGATTCGAACGGCCGACCTCTCGCACCCCAAGCGAGTGCGCTAACCAAACTGCGCTACGCCCCGAATTTTGGCATAATCATCAAAGTTCCTTGACGATTTCCCTTAAACGTTTTTTGACATAATTCAATATATTATCGGATATTTCGGTCCCCGAGCTTTGACCTGGTACGCACAAGCTTTCTGAAAAGATTTCGTTGCTTACAGATGTTTCAACTACAGCGTTATCATTTCTCTGAAACCTTCTTTTTACTCCATCTATTGTATATTTTTCATCATAAAGAAGCTTTTTAATTTCTATAAGCAAATCAATATCCTGCTTTGCATACATTCTTTGTCCGGACTTGCTTCTTTTGGGGCTGAGAAATGAAAATTCAGACTCCCAATATCTCAATACATAAGACTCAACTTCGAGCATCTTGCTTACTTCCCCAATTTTATAAAATAACTTATCAGAAAATAAACTTAGTGATTGAGATTTCTTTAAAGGACTATGCATACATTAAAAATTATCTTTCCTAATTTAACCTAATTCTTGCAACTGCAATTTTTATATGACAAGAGATAAAGCCAGCAGTTATCCTATATTTTCAAAAATCGCTCACTTTAAATTTTTATTAAATGATTTTTTTAGTTCAGCGCTTGCCTTAAAGGTTATAACCTTTCTTGGTTTAATCTCAACTTCTTGCTTGGTTCTGGGGTTGCGCCCCTTTCTGGAACCTTTTTTTCTGACATTAAATGTTCCAAAACCTGATATCTTTATCTGTTCTCCGGCTAACAAAGTCTGCTTAATTGTAGCGAAAACCGCTTCTACCGCCTCTCGTGCCTCTCTCTTGGGAAGCCCCATCTTTTCATACAACAAACCAATAATATCAACTTTTGTCATATCCACCTCATAAAAAACCATTTGATTCGGAAACGCGGTGAGTAAATTTTAAATTGCCTTCTACTTGTATTGTCAAGTTTTAAAATTATATATTTTTACGATAACAAACAAAGATATCTTGCTTCAACCAAGTTTAATGTTATAATATGGAATTTCATAATATAAGCGGTAGAGAATGTTGTATTATACACGAGTTCAATGTATTTTGCTCCGAAAATATCATCCTCATCTGAGAGAAAATACTCTAAATGCAAAGCAGCATGAATTCTATAAGCATTTGTGCTTCAAATATCTTGAACTTAAGATTCTTTAATTAAAGGGGGGCTTAAATAAATGGCGGTTGCGAATGTTGAAAAAATCAGAAATGTAGCTTTGATTGCACACAGCGGAGCGGGTAAAACTTCTCTAACAGAGGCGATTTTATTTAATGGCGGCGCTATTGACAGAATTGGCAATGTAGAGTCTGGCAATACAACCTCAGATTTTGAACCCGAGGAGATTGCACGAAAGATAAGCGTTACTTCGTCTCTTTCTTATTGCGACTGGAAGGGAACAAGGATTAACCTGATTGACACACCCGGCTTTATTAATTTCATTGAAGATACAAGAGCCTGTTTAAGAGTTGCTGACGGAGTGATAGCAGTTGTATGTGCAGTATCAGGCATCAAGGCAGAGACTAGAAAGATATGGGGTTATGTCTCGGAATACAAAATTCCCTCCGTTATTTTTATTAATAAACTTGATAAAGAATCCGCAAATTTTTACTCAGCAATTGATGAGGCGAAAGCATCCTTTGGTCTCGATGCTGTGCCCATCCAGATACCAATAGGGACTGGTGAACAATTTAAGGGAATCGTTGACCTGTTTTCCATGAAGGCGTATATCTTCAACAACGGCAAAGCATCTGAAACAGATATTCCCGCTGAGGCTGCAGAATCTGCTGAAGAATACAGAAAGAAACTGATTGAAAAAATTGCCGAGACCGATGATAATTTGCTCGAAAAATACCTTGAAGGCGAAGAATTAACAACACAAGAACTGACAGTGGGTTTAAAATTAGCCTCTATTGAGAGGAAATTCATACCCGTAGTGTGCGGATCCGCAGTTGCCAACATTGCAATTCCACAACTTTTAGATACAATCCTGCTCTGTCTGCCTTCGCCTGTCGAAAGGGCTGATGTATCACCTATTAAGGCATTAAATACCAAAGATGGGAAGGAAATAGAGATTAAACCGCTTCCAACAAAACCTTTCACTGCCTATGTTTTTAAGACTATTGCTGATCCTTATGCAGGCAAGCTTTCTTTGTTTAAGGTTTTCTCCGGCATATTGAAGGCAGACTCAAATGTTTTAAATTCAGTGTCTGAAACAAAGGAGAGGATCGGTCAGGTCTTTTATCTTCTTGGCAAAAAGAATATACCTGCTCAGTCCGTTGGACCAGGCGAGATTGCCGCTGTCGTTAAGTTAAAGGATACTAATGTTGGAGATACATTATGCGATGAACACTATTCATTTGTAATCGAAAAGCTTAAGTATGCAGAGCCAATAATATCATATGCAATCGCACCAAAAACCAAAGGCGATGAAGAAAAAGTGAGCGTCGGGCTTCAGCGGATACTTGAAGAAGACCCGACGCTTAAGTTCGTGAGGGATGAGGAATCCAAGGAAATGATACTTTCCGGAATGGGGCAAGTTCATCTTGAGGTTGCGTTAGAGAGGCTTAAAAGAAAATTCGGTGTAGATGTTGTTATGAACACGCCAAAAATTCCCTATAGGGAAGCGATCAGGGCATCTGTGAAAACCCAGGGCAAATACAAAAAACAGTCCGGCGGCAGAGGACAATATGGAGACTGCTGGATTGAAATCGAACCACTTCCAAGAGGAGGCGGGTATGAATTTTTAGATAAGATTGTCGGGGGAGCAATTCCTCAACAATACAGACCTGCAGTTGAAAAAGGCATAGTTGAGACAATGAAAGAAGGTATACTTGCCGGCTATCCAATAGTTGACCTTCGGGTTACCCTCTTTGACGGCACTTATCATACCGTAGATTCCTCTGAAATGGCTTTTAAGATTGCCGGTTCTATGGCTCTCAAAAAGGCTTTTATGGATGCAAAACCTGCCCTGCTTGAGCCGATAATGAAAATAGAGGTTATTGTCCCGGATGATACGCTCGGTTCGGTCATCGGTGATTTAAATTCAAGAAGAGGGAAGGTGCAGGGAGTTGATTCACAGGCAGGCGGCACTCAAAAGATAACCGCACTCGTTGCAATGGGTGAGATGCTCACATATGCAAATCAGCTTCACAGTATTACATCTGGAAGAGGTTTATACTCGATGGAATTCTCTCATTATGAAGAAGTACCCGCTCATATTGCCCAGAAAGTAATAGCTGAAAAACAAAAACAAAAAGAAGATGAGCATTGATGAATAACGTTATGCTTCCTCTGCTACATGTTATGTCATTCCTTGCTTGCTTGATATGGAATGCAGTTCTTTAGGTTTCACAGGAATGATATAAGGAAATCTGTAGCTTGCTACAGGGCTTTACAAACTTTATCAGACAATACCGCTATGGCGCAGGTGCTTTGTGAAAAAACTATGGTCGGGCAGATTCAAAGAAAAGACCGCTGATATTGTTGAGCAATATACTGAATCAATCTCTTTTGATAAGAGGCTGTGGAAGCATGATATTGATGGGAGCATCGCACATGCAAAAATGCTTGCCACGCAAGGCATTATCACAGATGATGAGTTGCAAAAAATAATAAAAGGGCTTCTGGATATCGCTGATGATATTAAAGCCGATAAATTCACATTCAAGATGGAATTAGAAGACATCCACATGAACATAGAATCTGCATTGATAGAGAAAATTGGGGATGCCGGCGGTAGACTTCATACTGCAAGGTCAAGAAATGATCAGGTCGGACTTGACCTGCGACTCTATCTGCGCAAAGAAATCAAAGAGATTATCGAATTATTAATAAATCTTGAATTGCTTTTCGCTGATTTAGCTGAAAAAAATCTCACAGTTGTCATGCCCGGCTATACTCATATGCAAAGGGCCCAGCCTATTCTATTATCTCATCATTTGATGGCTTATACCCATATGTTTGATAGGGACAGAATGAGGCTTGAGGATTCCTTAAAAAGAATTAATATTTCCCCTTTAGGTTCATGCGCCCTCGCAGGGACATCGTTAATGATTGACAGACAATATGTTGCAGACCTTTTAGGTTTTGACTCTGTTTCAGAAAATAGCATTGACTCGGTATCAGACAGGGACTTTGCGATTGAATTTCTCTGCACTTCCTCTATTTTAATGATGCATATATCAAGAATTGCTGAAGAGTTAGTTATATGGGCAACGCAGGAATTTTCTTTTATTGAATTGCCAGATGCTTTTACAACAGGTTCAAGCATAATGCCGCAAAAAAAGAACCCGGATATCGCAGAACTAATGAGGGGGAAAACAGGCAGAATTTATGGCGGTCTTATCAGTCTGCTTACTACCATGAAGGGGCTTCCACTCTCATACAATAGAGATATGCAGGAAGATAAAGAGCCGGTTTTCGATACCGTTGATACGGTAAAAATGACCCTCAATGTGCTTATGCAGATGCTTCAAAAAACAACGTTCAACAAAAAAAGATTGGCAGAAGCATCTGAGGAAGGATTCTCAACTGCAACAGATGTAGCTGAATACCTCGTGAAAAAAGGCATGCCATTCAGGACTGCTCACGAGATAACAGGCAAAATAGTCCGGCACTGCATTGATAAAAAAAAGAAACTCGGTGATTTAAGCTTGTCAGATTATAAAAACTTTTCCAATCTGCTGAATGAAGATATTTATAGAATTATTAAACCATTGGAGTCTATTGCTGCTAAAAAGTCACTTGGCGGCACATCCGCTGAATCGGTAAAACAGCAAATCAGCAAATTAAGAAAAAAACTTCTAACTCATAAAAAAATAAAGAAGTAAAATCATCAATAAGGATTATGTTACCTTAGATTCTGTCTTTAGGGCAGGGTCTGCTTTATTGTCACTTTTATTATCGGCAGCAGCAGTTTTTTGCCCATTAGAATCTTTTTCAACCTCTACAGCTTTTTTTCTGTCCGAAGATGCATAATCTGTAACATACCATCCCGTTCCTTTGAGAATAAAAGATGTATTTGATATAAGCTTTCTGATTTGCCCGCCGCAATCAGGGCAATTCTTTGGACACTCATCGGTTACTTTCAGCATAATCTCAAATTGTCTTCCACAATCGAGGCATTTGTATTCATAAATCGGCATTTCCCCAAACTCCTCAAAAAATATTCCTTTTTTTTAAGATATATCTATCCAGATAGTTTAGTCAACCCAAATTCTGCATTAGCCACAGACAAATCGAATAATGAACAAAAACCTATTTGCATAAAAAAATGAAACTGATATAGCTCACGATGTATTGATAATCCGTGCAAATCTGCGAAAAATGAGCGGCTAATAGCATTTTTAGGGTCAACCAGAACTCATAAATGCCAGCAATTCAAGGTGCGAATATCGAAATCGCTTCGAAATGCAGACTCATTGTAATGATGCGGTGTTTTTCCTTCGTTTTCGAATCTTGCCCTTACCTGTCCTGCGCCCCCGTGAGTGTGAAATTGACCAGACAGTTGCCATTTCCGCCATTAGCTATAATATCAACATTCATTGCCTGATCATAGGTTAATGTTTGTGCGGTTGATGAGGTGCAAATGTCTATGGTGCTTGAATGTCGTATAATTGATTCACCAACATTGAGGTAGCGGTTATTTGCTGGTTGAGTAATTTCAGCGCCATTCCCTAAATTATTTCTACAGATGGCGTCAATCGTGAAATCCCGAGTAGCTCCGGTTTGATTCCATACCAAATAATTCTGGCATCCTACATATAGGGTAGTTGAACAGCTATTGTTTCCATAGGCATTACTTATCATGAGGTTAAAGGTATTTGCTCCTGCAGTTGACAGGCTGCCTGTGGTACATGAGCCGCCGGTTGAGCCTGAGAAACTTGTGCATGCCCCGCTTAAAGGGGAGAACACAGCATTTGCAGGTCCGTTTGTGATATTCCAACTTAACGCAGCGGTCTGCCCCCATAGCACAACGCCCGGGCTCGCAGAAAGGGTGCATGTAGGCGGAAGTCCAGTAATATTTACTAAATAAGCCCCGCTTGTAGTCTGAGGAGTGGGCGAGCAGGAATCCCTCCATGCAACATTAAATGAGCATGTGCCCGCGCTCGATGGAGTTCCTGATATGGTTGCGCCTGATGCAGAGCAATTTAAGGTCAATCCTCCACAGTTTACAGGCGTGCATTGCGTATTGGTATAGGGTGATTGCCCGCCGGATACAGTAACCGATTGGTTAAATAGCGTCCCCACTGTTGCAGACCAGCTTGTGCCGGACGGTGGAGCAAGAGCCATTGCAGGGCATCCACCACCGCCGCCTGATGAATTAATAGTCATGGCAAAATTCCTTGTATTTGTCATGCAGGTATCATTGACTGTGGATGCAATAGTATATGTGCCAGCAGTGCCTGTGGCAGGGGTTCCGGTTATTGCATTACCTGAGCATGTCAGGCCTGTGGGACAGGATGGCGATACCGACATGTTCCATGAATATGGTGTTCTACCGCCAGAAGCAGCGATGGTTGCACTGTATGGAGAGCCTTCATGGGCAGAGGGTAATGACTGTGTTATGATTGTTAGAGGCTTTGGTCTAACAGGGATTGTACCTAAGTAAGACACTGAAGGGGAGCTGGCAGAATCTGTAACTGTTACATTAACAGGTATGTTTGCTGTGCAGGTTGTAAGTTCACCAGTGCTTGAGCCGGCATTTACATTAATAGTGCCTGACATCAAACCCGCAGTATTCAGTGTAAGACCGCTTCCCCCTGTGCCCGTCCAGTTATAAGGCGGCATACCCCCAGTTGCTTGGAGCGAATACGAATAAAACGAATCCTCCTCGCCTGATATTAAAATAGTCGGTGATGTTATAACTAACGATTGAGGACAGCCCCTTAAAGACCTTATCTCATCCAATGATACATAGGCAGCAATATCGTCATACTGGTAATCCCTGCCGGCGTCAGTGTATGGAGAACCCTGTATTCTTATATAAAACGGAGATGAAGTACCAGTGTTTGAGCCATTGCCATCATCTCCCATGCTATAGACTATAAATGCTATATTGGATTTGATGTTATATGTTGAGCAGTCATTGGATGTACATTCATATACCTGGATAGCAGTTGAATTTACACCGCAGGCATTTCCAGAGGATATTTCAGATGCTCTGTAAAATGAAATATCTCTGCCCCATGCATCTAATCTTTTGGCGCCAGCGGCTTCAAGGTTAGCGGGTAGGTAGCCGTTTTTCACAGCATACCCCTGAACAGCCTCCTTTGCAGCTTTAACCGCTTCCCTTGACTCTATAAGCTTCCCCCTTTTTGTCAATGGACCTAACAGCCCTGCACCGAGTCCAAGAAGCAGTCCTATCACCACCAGCACCATTGCGAGTTCTATTAGAGTGAAGCCCTTTGCGTTGTGCGTTATGCTTTGAGCGTAAAGCGTGAATAGTTTTTTGATTTTTCGCCTCATGACTTTGGTCATTATATTATTATACAATCATTGCCACTTCGGCAAGGGTGAAGCCCCTCTGAGTCCGAAGATGAGGCAAAGCAGATGGTTTTTTGATTTTTTGTTTCATAAGCTATTCCCTAAGGGCTTTCTTTATATCCATATTCAAAGGATTTATACACTGCCGGCATTTCCTTCAAAAGATTTTATTCTAATGCTTCTCCGAATATGGGCATTTAAGATCAATCCTCATCACCCCCCATTTAGCAAACTGGATTTAAGGAGTTTAATTTCATCATAGCAGAGCAAATTATTGAAGTCAACACAAGAGAGCTTCATTTGGAGCGTCTGAAGATATAGATTATAAGCAAAACTCCCCCGAAAAAGGTCAAAGTCATGCCAGCGAATGCCCTCCTCATAACATCCTCATAAGGTGCGTCAGGAGATACCGAGAGGAGATAGTAGCCCATGATGATTGCGATTAGAGATACCAAAAGTAAGAGCACTGTAATTACCTGAACACAAAAAGGGGAGGAGAGTGCCTCCCCTTTTTCAGGACTAAAAAAGAATGGTTTAACTTATGGAGTTTTTTCAAAAAAGTAAGCGATTGATACAATCTGATCGTTAGCTGTATCTGCAGGCCATGCAGAACCAGCAGGAGCAGTTGAATAGTTCCTTAACCTGCCTGCAGTTCCACTTTCTGTGCCATCAATTGAGACATCAATCATCTTAGCCAGCCAAGCTGGAACACCATATACAACAATTATATTGACACCGGTAGTCGTAGTGCCAATTTTATAAAAGTCATTATACTGGTGCCTTGCAAGAGTAACATTTGGAGTGCCTTGCGGGGCAACCCTTGAAACACGCAAATCTGAAAATGGGGTGTTTATACCCTCAGTTGTTGTAGACAAAGCACAATAGTCACCCGTTGGGGTTGCATTGTTGCTCGGCGGAGTCGCTGTTCCAATAGTTAAATTAGGAGGATTATATGCATAGACTCCATCACCGTTACAATCACCAGGGTATCTGCCTTTCCTATCATAATATGTCCATATCATTGCCTCAAAACCCTGCATATCATTCTGTATCCTCTTGGCTTTTGCATTGTTCATCAACTCCTGTCCCTTAAGCACCGCTCCCAAAATGATCCCGATAATAACAAGGACAATAGCCAGCTCTACAAGGGTAAAACCCTTTTCTCCCCTAACGATTTTCAAGATGCACCTCCTAATAGTTTATATGGTATTGTCAAAAATTTTTAAGCTAAAATGCTTAAAAGTCTTTAAATTGTCAATTATAAATATTATTTGCAATTTATATGCCAATGGGAATGCTCTACCTAAAAATAGACAGAGAAATTGCCAAACCTTAAAATATTTAGTAGGATTTCGTCTCATCTGTCTATTGAATTTAACCTTTTTAGGTTTAGGCGAGACGCCTGTCTTGCCAATATTTGTGAGTTCTATATCTATTTTTCGGGCTCTAATTCCAAGCTATATTTTTATATAGATTTAATAAACCTTCCGCAACAAGCAGCTCAATGAGGAATATTTATTCACTAAAGAAAATGACAAATATTGCCAGTTCTATGACAATATGTTGACGAGACCTATTGCTACCCCCCTTCCTCCCTTTGTTAAGGGGGAATTAAGGATAGATTCTGGACAAGCCAGAATGACAGACTAAAGAACCGCTCGATTCAGATCATTATTATATTATCTATACTAATTCGCTTGATTTGTCAAGGTTTTTTTGCTATACTCGTTGCAAGATGTGTATAGTAAGATTAATTTTAATCTGTTTGCTAATATTGCCAAGCCTCTCCGATGCCTTCTGTTTTGATGAGGCAGGAAAGGCTTATGGAATAAACACATATCTTCTTCAGAGTATTGCCAGAGTGGAATCAAATCTTAACCCTAATGCCATAAACAGGAATTTAAATGGCTCTACTGACATTGGCATTATGCAGATTAACTCCTCATGGATTGCAAGACTTGGTCTTGATTCAGGCAGGCTTGTTTCAGACCCGTGTTATAATGTTATGACAGGTGCAAAAATTTTTAGGTACTGCATTGATAAACATGAATATACATGGGAAGCGGTCGGGTGTTACAATGCGGTTTCAAAACATAAGAGGGTTGATTATTCATGGAAGGTTTACAATAAGATTAAGGCGGAAGGCAGAAGGCAGGCATCAGTCGAAACCAAAGACCATACAAAACCCGTAGCAACATTAAACTCCTCACTCTTCACTCCTCACTCTTCACTTACATTTAGCGTGAGGGATAATGCTGCCATTGAGTAAATAAATTATGAGCCTTTTATCCGATCTCCTTTCAAAGATAAAGCACCTTGAACCTAAAAGGGATGTCCCTCCTGGGCTAAGAAGCTCTGTAACCACATCTAAAAAGATGGAATCTCAGAAGAAGCGGCTGATTTTTCTTGCTGCCTTTTTGACCATCGCATTAATCTCAGGATTTCTCGCCGTTTATTTGATGGAAACATATCTCTCAGGTAATTTAAAACATGGGATAGAACAGAAAAAACAGGTAACGGAGCACAATGCACAGAGTATTAATAATCGTTCAGAAACAAGCACCCAGAATTATGCTAAAAACTCTGAACCCCAAACTCAAGATAAAGAAAAATCTTCCCTGATAGGAAAAACTGTCGAACCTGCCAAAGATGTCGGAAATGAACAAATAATAATTGAGAATCAAAAGGAAAACCTATCAATGCA
The DNA here is from genome assembly GCA_037445375.1 of Nitrospirota bacterium. Lineage (GTDB taxonomy): Bacteria > Nitrospirota > Thermodesulfovibrionia > Thermodesulfovibrionales > Dissulfurispiraceae > DYHD01. The sequence continues at coordinate 55,439 of JBBIKS010000008.1, forward strand.
AGCAAAACAATCAGAAATAAAAAGGAAATTAGAAGTGAACATACCACAAAAAGAAATGGCTGAAAAAAAAGCGTCTCCTGAGCCGATAGGCAGTCAAAAGATCCTTGCGGAGACTGATCAGACAACTCAAGACAGAAAAACAATACTCACAACAGAAAATAAAACTTATCTCGAAAAACCCGATTCTTCCGAAAAAGACCTTTATCTTTATATGGCAAGGAATTATGAAAACAAAAGGGACTATTCCAATGCCCTCGCCAGTTATAAGAAGGTATTGAACATAGAGCCTAAAAATTACAGGGTGATGAGCAACATAGCATCTATACTCATCCATCTCAATTCTTTTGAGGATGCAAAGAATTATTCACAGATGGCTCTCAGCCACAAAAACGATTATGTTCCCGGTTTAATTAACGCGGGGATAGCCCTTGCGAGGCTGGGATTGCTGGAAGATGCGGAAAACTATCTTGTACGTGCTCTTACACTTGAGCCGGATAACAGGCAGGCACTTTTAAATATCGCTATACTTTATGAAAAAAAAGACAATTACAAAAAGGCTCGTGAACACTATTTAAGGCTTCAAAGGTTAGGTGATACACAAGGCAGTATCGGTCTTGAGCGAATAGGGAACAAGTAATTTACAATCGGAGACTGCCATAAACAGTTATACAATTACACCCCGACATGGAATTCCTATCTTACAGTCACAACCTTATCTGCTACCCAGCATTCCCTGCCGTCAGTGGTCTGTATTTTATACCATTTTTTACCGGTGCTCTCAGTAAACTCATCATTTATCTCAAAGACAACACCCTTAGATACCCATGAAATCTGTTCGGAATCCAGTGATGGTTTTGACCTTAAATTTGCAGAGTTGACAATAACTGTAGCAGTTTTTTTGTTCTTATTCTGGACTTCTGATGCTTTAATGTTATTTTGTATGGATTCTGTTGTGGTCTCTTGTTTTGCCTCCATATTGCCCTTGTTCGGAACAGTCTCAACAGCCGGTGCCAGATTGCGTTCTACAGTCTTCGGAATATTCTTTGTTATTTCAACTGTTTTGCCTTTTTGTTCTATAAAAAAATAGTACCCTGCAGCGGCTGCAACTGCAAGAACACATAGAAATGAGAATGCATAAACAAGTTTTGCGCCCCAAAAAGCTTTTTGGCGCTTTGGCAGCTCTAAGTCTTTGAAATGCTTTATAGCATATCTGACATGCGTGATGTTAACTATATTACTCCCATCAAGATAGGCTGACATGATCGCTCTCGATGAGATTATGTTGATAATACGAGGTATTCCAGCAGAAAAATTATAAATAGGTTTTTGCACCCCATCGCCGAGTCTCAAATACCCTTTTCCTGCCTTTATCAGCCTGTAGTTTATGTAATCAAGGGTTTCATCAATCGCAAGCGGGCTCAGCCTTATCCTCACTGTAATTCTCTGGTTTAGCTGTTTAAGGTTTTCACTATTTAATCGTTTTTCGAGTTCCGGCTGACCAATAAGAAATATTTGCAGCAGTTTGTCTTTATAGGTTTCAAGGTTGGAAAGCAGCCTTAACTCTTCAAGGGTTTCATCATAAAGGTTCTGCGCCTCATCAACGATGATTATTACAGGCTTTCCAATTTGTGATTTTTCTATAAGCAAGTCTCTGAAAGCCTTCAATATGTCATTCTTGTTTGAACTTAAAAGTTTTACATTGAGGTCTTCCATAACAGAAACTAAAAACTCCTCAGGAGAAAGACGGGGAGTAAGTATTAAAGCGATTTCTGCTTTATCATTCCAGTTTTCTTTGAATACATTAATAAGGGTAGTTTTCCCTGTTCCCGGCTCTCCTGCTATAAGGCAAAAACCCTCTTTTTGTTCAACAACATAGTTCATCGAGAGCAAAGCCTCATTGTGACTCGACGACGGGAAGTAGAATAAAGGGTCAGGCGTCAACCTAAACGGATCTTCTTTTAATCCATAAAATTCTAAAAAATCCATCTGCACCCGGGATCTAACATTTCCCCATTGAGGGAAAGGGAATTTTGTAAGATGTCCATTATCTTCCCATTTTTGATACTAAGTCATATATGGGGAATAAAAGACCAACGATAATCAGGACGAACAACAACCCTATAACAGTTATCACGATTGGCTCTATCATCTTGCCTAATTTTTGCGACATATCCTCAAGCTTTTTGAAATAATATTCTGAGAGATAAGCAAATTGTTCATCTAAAGTGCCGCTTGTCTCACCGATAAAAATCATTCTTGTTACTAACTTGGGGAACACTTTGTGTTTCTGCAAGGCATCTGATATCCTGCTGCCTGCTACTACGGATTCCATAGAATCTGCAATTGCCCCCTTAAAGACTTCGTTTCCTATAATATCCGATACTATCTCAAAAGACCTGTTTATATTAATCCCTGCGATAGTAAGGATTCTCATCTGTTCTGAGAATAGCACGAGGAGTTTGTTATAAATAATGTGTTTGAGGATGGGAAGCTTTATTTTTAATAAGTCAATATAGTATCGTGTTTTTTTACTTTGTTTTAGTATCACTACCATTAAAAACACTATTACTGGGCTTAGAAGTATTATATACCAGTAGGATTGGCTGAAATCGCTCAAAAATATAAGTATCCTCGTCGGCAATGGAAGGACGATCCCCGAGTCTTTAAAAATTGTTATAACTTTTGGAAGAACATACATCAGCCAGAAAAGCAGCGCTCCTGTAGTTGCAACTATAGCAAAGATCGGATAAAAAAGAGCCCTTTTTATAGATGAGGCTAAATCTTCCATCCTTTGCAAATGTATTGCTATATCGGACAAACTCCTGTCAAGTCTGCCCGTCTCCTCTCCTACAATGATAAGGCGTATGAAGATATCAGGGAAAATATCCCTGTGTGCGGTTACTGCCTCGGACAATTGTGAGCCGTATAATACCGATCTCCTTATGTTGTTTATCTTCTCCTTAAAGTATTTGTTTTCAGTCATATCCTCTATATCAGAAAGGGCAGATATTAAGGGAATGCCCGCTTTTAACATCACTGAAAGGCTATTGACAAACTCGATAATATCCCTTCTCTTTATTCTTCTTGCTAAAAGTTTTTTTCTTATGGATATGAGATAATCGTTTGATTTTTTTATGTCTATTACGTTCAGTCCGGCAGATGTAATGTTTTCATGGGCATGTTCAAGATTCATGCTCTCTACCACACCTTTTACGATCGTACCGTTTGGTTCAATAGCCCTATATGAAAAAGATGGCATTATCCGACAACCCTTAATACTTCCTCAAATGTCGTTATACCTTCTATAGCTTTTCTTATTCCGTCGTCTCTCAGAGTTTTCATACCATTCTTTACAGCAAAATCCTTTAATGTTTTTACCGATGCGCCGGAATAAATCAACTCCTTTAAATCATCATCAACAACGAGTATCTCACCTATTGCTATCCTGCCAAGATACCCTGTATGGTCACAAACAGAGCAGCCCTTGCCTTTAAAAGCTATCTTTATTTTACCTTCAAGCCCTGTAAAACCATTTGCCTTTAATTCACCATCTTTAAGTTGATGTTCAATTTTGCAATTAACGCATACCTTTCTCAAAAGTCTCTGGGCTACAACGGCAAGGAGAGAAGATGAGAGCAAGTATCTGTCAATATTGAGATCTATGAGTCTTGGGATAGCAGTTACGGCATCATTTGTATGGAGTGTTGTCAGAACTAAATGACCTGTGATTGATGACCTTATGGCAATGCTTGCAGTCTCCGCGTCTCTGATTTCGCCAATGAGCATAACATCAGGGTCCTGTCTCATGAAATTTCTCCCCCCGATAGCAAAATCATACCCTGCCTTTTCATTGACTTCTGTCTGCTTTACCATGCTCAATCTATATTCGACAGGGTCTTCAACGGTCAGGACATTCTTCTCTAATAGATTTATTTCCCTTAGCGCTGCATAAAGGGTTGTTGTTTTTCCGCTTCCAGTAGGACCTGTAATCAAAATAATGCCGAAAGGTTTTGAAAACAAATAAAGTAAGCTTTGCGTATTATCCTCATCAAACCCGAGACTCGAGATGCGGAGGAGTGAACCCGAGCTGCTCAATATCCTTATAACAACATTTTCTCCATATATTGTTGGAACGGTAGAGACGCGCATGCCGTATTTCTTAGTTAGAAAATCGAATGTGAATGAACCATCCTGTGGAAGCCTCTGTTCTGCTATGTCAAGGGATGAGAGTATTTTTATCCTCGATATGATGCCATTTTGGGCAATCTTGGGAAGACAATGGGCATGATGTAAAACACCATCTATCCGATAAAAGACATGGACTGTTTCCTTCGCAGGACTTGTATGTATATCTGTTGCATTTCTTCGAATGCCGTCCATTAATAATAGTTCCGCAAGTGAGGAAATTAAGACTGTTGATGGTGCTTCCATGGCTTTTATCTCGTTAACAATGTTTCCAATACGTTTATGTATTGGATTTTCTAAAAAATAATATGCCCTCTCCAATGTTTCATAGAAGCTTTCTGAGTCAACCATATAGACTATTGGCGGCTTTCCGCTTATTCTGGTAGCTGTATCAATAGCTAATATATTACTCGGATTGGTTATCCCGATAGTAAGCACCTTATTTTCAATATTAAGCGGTAAAAAACCTGCTCTTTGGGCAATATCTCGAGGTACGGAACGAAGGGCATCATCGGAAAGAAAATATCCGTCGAGATTTAAAAACTTAATACCTGTTTGCTCCCCAAGGGATTGGGCTATTTCTTTTGAGGTGACAAATCCAAGCTCTATTAAAGTATCCCCAATCAGGTTTCCTGTAATTGCCTGCTGCGACATCGCAACATTTAACTGCGCCTCGGTAAGAAGCTTCTTTGTTATTAATAATTCGCCAAGTCTTAAGGTTGCCATATCAATGAGTTACTATTTTCGGTTTTAACATTATAACAAGCTCTGTTTTTTCATTCACATTATCCCTACTTTTAAATAAATACCCGATCAGGGGGACATTGCCGATAAATGGAACTTGACTATCCTGCAATTTATCCCTGTTCTGTATTAATCCTCCGATTATTACCATCTGATTATCTCTAAGCTTCACCGTTGTGCTTAATTCTCTCAGGTCAATGGTTGGCAATGATATCTGTATGGTGTTTTCTCCAACCTTCCCAATTGTTCTGTCAACAAGGCTTACGAGGTCAGAAACTATAGGGGTTACTGTCAAGGATATCTCCCCATTTTCATTTATCTTTGGGACGAGACCGATGATAATGCCTGAGAGAACACTGCTGGTCTGAACCGTAAAGGTAGTAGTCGGCACCGTTCCTGTTGCTGCGGCTGTGGTGGTTGTCTCGACTCTAGATATGAAGCTTACATTTCTTCCGGCACTTAGAAGGGCTGTCTGTCCATTCATTATATTTACCCTCGGATTTGAAAGAACCCTTACCTCACCCTGCGTTTGTAATGCCTTCAATAAACCTGAAAAGTCCCATCTCGCAACCCCGACCTGAAAATGCGGCAGATCGCCCACAACATTGGAAAACTTGCTCGTCCCGAAAGTAACCTGACCAAGATTGTTTATATCCAGTGCTGTCCAGTCAATGCCATATTTCAATCCCTCGGATAACTGAACCTCTACAATTCGCGCTTCGATGATGACCTGTCTGTTCAATATCTTATTTAGCTCTCTGAGGTAATTCTCCACCCTTTCAATGTCTTTTTTCGTTGCAGTAACAGCTATGGTGCCGGTCATTCTATTAATGCTAAAGTTAGATTTCATTTGAGAACCGCCGGTAGTGGTGGCAGCAGCGGGTGTTCGTGCATCTCCTCCTGTAGCTCCTATCATACTTGCTATGGCTTTTTCAATGGTATCCCAGAGCTTAAAGGCTTCCTTATCAGACTGAATCTTCTGCGTCACATTGCCCTTAATGCTTGTTGTCCCTGTTCCTGCCCCTGTTGTTGCGCCGCCTAATATGTCGCCGCCGACATCCACAGCATAATCTTGAATTATAGATGGTTGGGCGAATTCAAAGAACTTTGTATCCATTGCCTTGACAAGCAGCACATTCTCCTTGATAGTATAAAAATAATCCACAGATGAAAATACCGTATTGAGCGCATCTTCTGCGCGGACATTCTTAAGAGTGAGAGTTATAGGTATATCAGGATCTACCCCCTTTTCCATCACAAGATTAAGTCCTATTGACTCCGAGATAACATAAAGAACATCCCTCAGAGGGGTACCTCTTGCCGAGACAGAAACAACCCTGGTTTTCAGAGGCGAAAGCTCCTCTGAAACAGGCACGAAATCAAGCGTATTTTTAGGCTGCTCTTTAATGTCCCGTGTATCTTCCTTGAAGGTTACCTCTTTGACGCTACCCCCCTCATGAACTTTCTTCATCGGTTCTGTTGTAGCACATGCTGGCAGCATAATCATAAAAAACATAAGAACAATAAAATATTGAGACCGATTTTGTGAGAGTTTTTGCAACAGGACTGAGGAGACCTTTTTACTTATTTTATTTTTTCCAGATATGCCCACTTTGTTCCTCCATTTTGGCGAATATCTTTTAGCAATATTCTATCCTTCTCTATTCTTAATACCTTCATCCCACTTATGCTGTCTCCTTCATTTATCACAATTCCGCTCATAATCGCTATTTTCTTTTGTTCACTGACTGCTATCATTGAGACTTTCATTTCAGAAGGTTTTTGAACTTCTACAGGTGTCTGAGGTGCGACTGCAGAAAGAGGAATAGAAGGAAACCCTTTTGCAGGTGCCTTTATCATCTCCATTGGACTTTTTAAGTCTTCACCAATCGTCAGCTTTTGCCTTTCATAAAGATTAATCTTTTCAGGAACAAAGTTCACAAGCCTCATCTCGTTTGTGGTAAGTAAAGGTTGGAAAGTGAATAATTTTGATATTATAAGACTCACGATGATCAAAAAAAATGGCAGCGCTATTTGCATCTTCATCTTCCTACCCATTATTTTTTAGCGTCCTTCAGCCCTTCAAGAGGCATTTTCAGAAAACCATCAATTTTACATAAAACAACTTTGGTCTGTTTATCTGCGCCACTGTCAATGCCCACATGTTTTATCTTAAACTGCGGAATTTTCATAGACTGGAGATATCCAATCCTCTTTAAAGCCATTGAGTAGTCATCAAAAGGAAAACTGATATTCACCGGCAAAAAAAGCTCTCCTTCTTTTTCATCGAAATGCGTAACCGCTATCTCACTTCCCTTAAATGCCATTTTTATATCGTCAAGTGTAAATAACAAAAGCTCTCTATGACTCTTGGAACCATATTCAGATGGCAATACAGTATTTATCCTGTTCATTGCTGAGTCCATATCTGCCATTGCTTGCTTCATTTTATATGCATTGATTCTTATAAGCTGATACTTGCCTATAGCGTCAATAAAGTTATTATCATATTTGTTCAGCAACAAAAGAGCAATAACGACGGCGCTTAAAGTTATTCCTGAAATCAAATGATAGATAATAGTCTTTTTAAGTTGAGCATAAATCATCGATATTCGACCTCTATTTGAAATGCTCTCTCTTTAAGTTCGATATTATGCCTCTTGATACTGAAACCCTTAAGGCTTGAAATTGAGTCAATGAGCTGCTGGTAATGCATCTGCATGCTTGCATAACCTTCTGACTTTACCATACCTTTTAGTTCTCCTTTTAAGCTGCTCTCTCCGGTAGTTATTGATATAGAATCTATCCTGATATTGTCTGTTCTAATTCCCGAAAGTAGAGACAGAAACCGTTGAATATCAGGAGTCAATGCTGCATTATTGAGCGATGTTATAAAAGGCTTGTATCCTGCTATTTCGGTTTTCTTATTCTCATAGGAGGAGAGTATGCCCTCCACATCCGAAGAGTTCATCCGCAAGGAGTTGAGTTGACTGCGCGATTCTATACTGCTTTTTGCCACAAACCCCGCATAAAATATACCTATGATGGAGAGGGTCAGAAACAGAATATTAGAAGACCTCAAAAATAGCCTTATCTGGCAGAAGTTCTTATACTCTCTTGTAAGTAAATTTATTTCTTTATCTCTGGTGATAAAAAATGCTGAAATGGGAAATATAAAATCAAGAATTGTATTATTTATCCGTGACTGAAGAAAAACGGGCGCTAAAGAAACCACAGGTATTGACGGAGGGGCAGTTGCAGAATAATTATTACAAATGCCCCCCATGAGCATAATAAAAGAAGGGTTTATTCTCATGGTCTGCCTGCAATAATTGATTGTCATATTTATATTCTGAATATCAAGGTCATTTAATCCTTTTTCAAAGGAGTGAATATCCCTCACAAATTGCATTAGCCCGTTGTTGAGAAGGAATAAATTTTTATTTATGCCTATTTCTGCAATACACAGGAAGGGCTCCTCTATGGATTGAACCAAACCTGCAATAGAAAAAACATTTGGATAAATAGCCTTGATAAATTTACCTTTGTTAATAAATCTGCTGATGATACTATCTAAATCTTCCTTCTTCACTGCAAAGACGAAGATCTCTTTTACCCTTTTGTTTTCGACAATCTTTTCGCCGTGCAAAAAGTGAATAAAGTAAAATTCTTTAAAATCCGCAGCCCTTTTTCTTATCTCTGCTTCTATAAGCTTCTTTATATATCTATTTTTTACAGGCGGGATGGAGATAATATCCTGATAAAAGCTCTTGAAATCACATACAACGATAAATTCCTTTGTCTTTTCTTTTTCGAGAAACTCATCAAATTGTTCATCCCTAAGTGTCAGGACATCATCAACCTCAATGTCCTTTTTCTTTAAGGAGGCATAAACAACTCTTACATTTTCTCCCTCAAAACTAACAGCTACCGCCTTTCTCAATAATCCAATACCTCTACATTTCTTACGGGTTAAATAATTATATTAGAAAAGTTTCAAAATTACAAAATAAATAATTGTGGTAATAAAAATTTTTCAGTGTAATCATAAAACAGAGATATAAACCTAAATTGAAAGATTTTTATCCCCCCTCCCATACCCCCCTTGGCGAAAGAGGGCAAGGGGGGGGTGCCTTTAAAGTTTATAAACAGACTCAAAATAATGAAGTGAATTATTGCATTAATTCCCCTGCCACCGATCAACTTCTCTGCATAGTCTATTGTCGGTGTTAGGGAGGTTGAATTTGATAATATTGTTTCTTTGAGTTCCTTTTTTCTTATTATCTCGCTAAGGTATTAATCGCCAAGGATTCCCATAAAACTGTAAAACTCCTCTTAGTCTTGAAGATGTGCGGCGGCTTGTGGCAAATTACATAGAGCATTATAATATATGTGATAAGTAATCTCATTTAGCAGACAACACTAAAATTCAAAAATATAAAGGCAAAATTTTCTAAAAAATAGTAAAATATATTGCCTCTTGCAAAAGTCTTACAAAATGCCATTTCTGTCTGGCAAGCGTTCGACTGAGTTCGCGTCGAAGGCTTGTCGAATTGTGATTAAATTTGTCCTTATGCCACCTTCGAGAATCTCGGGTGAGAATTTAAGGACTTTTACAAGAGCCTCAATTTAAGATTTTTTTTTGCCGGCTTTAAGCAAATAATCTGGGAGAAAGGATGATAAAAAGGGAACTCTTATTCAACGCTGAGACTATTCACTCAAAGGTGACAGAATTGGCTGATAAAATATCTTCAGACTACTCAGGCAAAGATGTTTTAGCAATAGGCGTCCTAAAGGGTGCATTTATATTTTTTGCAGATATCACAAGGGCTTTACAAATTCCGGTAACTATTGATTTTATAGCCGCTTCAAGCTATCTTGATACTACTTCCACAGGCGAGGTAATAGTGCACTGTGATACTCGTGAGAATATTGCAGGCAAAGATGTTTTATTAATTGATGATATAATAGATACGGGCATATCGCTGAACTATCTAAGAGAACATTTGCTTGCCAAAGGACCAGCGAGCCTAAAAACGTGCGTCCTACTCGATAAAAAAGAGCGAAGAATTGTTAATGTTCCAGTCGATTATCTCGGCTTTGAAATTCCAGATGAGTTTGTAGTAGGTTATGGGCTTGATTGCAATAATCAGTATAGGAATCTGCCTTATCTTGCAATTCTCAAAAAAAAGGACTAAAAAGAGGTTAAAATGTATAAATTAATGATCGAGACAAGCTTTTCTTCTGCACATCAATTAAGGGGATATAAGGGCAAATGCGAAAACCTGCACGGCCACAATTGGAAGGTTCAGGTATATGTTGCTTCTAATAACCTCAATGAGATCGATCTGGTAATAGATTTTCACGAAATCAAAAGCATGACGAATGAAATAATATCAAGACTTGACCATACATTGATTAACAATGTCTTTCCTTTTACTGAAAAAAACCCATCTTCGGAAAATATAGCGGAGTGGATTTTCGAGTCATTAAAGGAAAAAATGGCTACATATAGCGGAATAAAGGTTTCGGCTGTGACTGTCTGGGAATCGGCAACAGCTTCAGCTACCTATTATGAAGATGAAGGAGCGCAGGTGTGATTAACATAGAGACTGCAACAAGGCTAATAGATAAAGCTATTTCTCATGGGGCTGACGAAGCTGAGCTTTTCTTTAGAATTGCCAAAAATCTTGGGATTGAGGTCAAGGACCAAAAGGTTGACACCCTTGAGTCATCTATTTCTTATGGATATTCGATAAGGGTAATCAAAGACAAGAAGCTTGGTTTCTCTTATGCTAATGATTTAGACATAGCAGACAATGTTGTTGATAATGCAATAGAAGCTTCAAAATATGCTGAACCCGATGATTATAATGGACTGCCTTCTTATGCAAGGCCTTCAACTGTAGAGATTTTTGATAGGAATATAGCTTCAATTTCAGAAAAAGATGCACTTGAAAGGGTTATGATGATGGAGCGCGCCGCATTTGCTAAAGATGCAAGGATAAAAAAGACGAGAAAAGCATCTGGAAGCTTCACGTCTGGAGAGACTTATATATTTAATTCACATGGACTCATAGCCGATTATGCCTCTACAGGATGCTCTGCTCAAATAATGGCAATAGCCGAAAGTGACAACGAAAGTCAGATCGGCTGGTATTTCAGCGGCAGCCGATTTTTAGATGATATTGATTTTAGAAATATGGGCGCAGAGGCTGCAAAAAGAGCTTTAAATCTTCTGAATTCAAAGAAAACCGCATCACTCAAAGGACACATACTGCTTGATAACTCGGTAGTGGTTGATTTTTTAAGCCTTCTTGCAGCAGCCTTATCATCTGAATCTGTTCAAAAAGGTAAATCTTTGCTTGCCGATAAAATCGGGCAGCAGGTCTCGAATGAAAGGGTCAATATTATTGATAATGGAATACTTAATCGAAGGCTCGGCAGCCGCCCGTTTGATGATGAAGGAGTCCCGACACAAAATAAAGCTCTTATTGAAAAGGGCGTTTTAAAGGCATTTCTATATAATACTTACACTGCAAAAAAAGACAGGGTTTCTTCTACTGGCAACGCCATAAGAGGCGGCTTTAGCAACCTCCCCTCTGTGTCCCCAACCAATCTTTATATTGAGTCTGCCAAGACTGAATTTACACAAGATTTTGTCACCCTTGTAAAGAACACTAAGAAAGGTATATATGTTTTTGAGACAATGGGGATGCACACGGCTAATCCCATATCAGGGGAATTTTCTGTGGGCATATCAGGATTATGGATAGAAAATGGAGAGTTGAAACAACCTGTCAAGGAAGCAGTGATTTCCGGCAATGTGCTGGATCTTTTCACAAAAATAGTGATGATAGGCAATGATTTGAGGTTTTATGGCAATATTGGTTCTCCATCTCTTTTGATAGAGGATATTGATATCAGCGGTTAAATGACTTTTCTTAACTATGAGGAGGATTTAAATGGACTACTTTTTGACTGAAGAACAGGAGATGATCAGGGAACTTGCAAGACAGATAGCCGAGGAAAAGATTGTTCCTGTGAGAGCCGAGTTGGATGAGAAAGAAGAATTCCCGTCAGAAATAATGAAGGTTATGGGACAATCAGACATGCTTGGTCTTTACATATCAGAGGAATACGGAGGACTTGGTAAGGGAAGTCTTGATTTATGTATAGCAATTGAGGAGATCTCAAGGGCTTGTCTGGGGGTTTCGACTGCCTATGCAGCCAATGCTTTGGGAACTTATCCAATAATACTTTTTAGCTCAGAGGATCAAAAAAAGAAATATCTTCCGGATATTGCAAATGGTGCCAAGCTCGTTGCTTTTGGCTTGACTGAGGCTAATGCAGGCAGTGATGCTGGTGGAATCCAGACTACAGCAGTGCTTGAAGGCAATGAGTATGTTTTAAATGGCACAAAACAGTGGATCACCAACGGAGGGGAAGCGGATATTTATACAATAATTGCTATAACAGATAAGTCAAAAGGTGCAAGAGGCGCTTCTGCTTTCATAGTTGAAAAAGGAAACGTGGGTTTTTCATTCGGGAAGAAAGAAAAAAAGATGGGCATCAGGGCATCCACTACCTGTGAACTTATTTTCGATAACTGCAGAATCCCAAAAGAAAACATTATCAGCAGGGAAGGCATGGGCTTCATTATTGCCATGAAAACCCTCGATAAAGCAAGAACCGGAGTAGGAGCTCAGGGCGTAGGCGCTGCACAAGGGGCATTTGAAGAGGCATTGAAATTTGCCAAGCAGAGACATCAGTTCGGACATCCAATAATAAGTTTTCAGGCTATCCAGCATATGCTCGCGGATATGGCAATCCAGATAGAGGCTTCAAGGGCATTCGTTTATGCCGTTGCCCGTTTTATTGACAGCAATGCAAAAGATGTAGCAAAGGAATCTGCAATGGCAAAGACATTAGCCACCGATGTATGTATGAGAGTTACTACCGATGCGGTTCAGGTTATGGGTGGTGCTGGCTATATGAGAGAATATCCCGTAGAGAAGATGATGAGGGATGCAAAGGTGCTTCAGATTTATGAAGGAACAAATCAGATACAGAGAAATGTAATAGGTCAAGCGCTAATAAAAGAGACCGTAAAGAAAAAATAAATTATGGGAAAAGGGCAGGCGACTGAAGGGCGGTTGTTTCTTTAAAGCCCATCATTATATTCATATTATGGACTGCCTGCCCCGAAGCCCCCTTAACAAGGTTGTCTATAGCGGAAACAATAATTAATGAATTAGTTCTTTTTACCACCTTGATGCCAATTTCACAGAAATTAGATCCCCTCACATTTTTAGTATTCGGATAGATACCTTCATCCAAAACCCTTATAAAAGGTTCAGAAACAAAGCTTTCTTTATACATTAAGACAATCTCATCTGTATCAATATTGCTTAATAATTTAGTATAGATAGTTGAGATAATGCCCCTATCCATCGGGACTAAATGAGGTGTGAAATTTACAGTAATATTTCTACCTGCAATCAAAGACAATTCCTGCTCAATCTCCGGGGTATGCCTGTGTATGCCTATGCCATAAGCCTTAAAGCCTTCATTCACCTCGCAATAGGCAAAATCAACCGATGCCTTTCTCCCGGCACCCGTAGTACCAGACTTTGAGTCAACGATTATGTTATCAAGCTCTATTATGTTTTCCTTTATCGCAGGATACAACCCTAAAATTGCAGATGTTGGATAGCATCCGGGGTTGGCGATAAGGCTTGCTTTTTGTATCTTCTCACGGTTGATTTCAGGAAGTCCATAAACAGCGCTCATCAGAGTTTCTCTATAATTATGAGGGGTCTTATACCATTGCTCATATACCATAGGGTCAGAAATACGGTAATCCGCTGATATATCAATTACCTTTTTACCATTTTCAAAGAAAAAATGAACTGCTTCCTGTGATGCTGCATGTGGCAATGCCATAAAAAAAATATCTGCTTTTGAGAGGAGACAGGACTTATCGAGCGGCTCATAAATTAAATGGTCATAATGATAAAGATGAGGAAAGACAGTGCTGACCTTCATTCCCGCAGATTTTTCGGATGTAACGGCTGTTATTTTAACCTCTGGGTGAAGATAAAGAATTCTAAGCAGTTCCGCGCCAGTATAACCGCTCCCCCCGCATACTGCAACCTTCAGCATTTTTTAACCCCCTGAGATTTGCTCCCGTATTGTCAAACCTTAACTACAGAGAACACGGCAGAAAACTCTGTGACATGTTTGGTTTATATTCTGTGGTCTTTTTTCATTAAACTTTTGACATCACCTTTGCTGATTGTCGTTACGAGAAATCTATCCTTTCTGTCTGCCCTGTCCGCCTAAACTAATAAATTGAGGCATCCCCCTATTAGTGAAATTGCCTCAATTTATTGAAAAATATAAGTTAACCCTGTTAATCACTAAATAGAGTGTGTTTATAAAATGGATAAATCCATGCTGTGTCATTCCGACCGAAGGGAGGAATCTTGACAATTAAAGATTTCTCGCTCTGCTCGAAATGACAGAAAAGAGTTGCAAGCAATTTATAAACAGACATTGAATAATGTCTATCTATAAATTGCTTTTTTTATCACACTGAGCGTGTCGAAGGGTGATTTAAATTCTTTTTTTTGTCATGGTTCGACAGGCTCACCAAGACAATTCTAAGTTTATAAACAGACACTGAATAAATCTTCCACTCAGCCCAGCCGAAAATCTTTTTTAAAAAAGATTAACCTTAAACTTCCCTTTACCTAAATGACGAGCTAATTGGATTTATGTGCAAATCTTATTAACCAATGCTGACAGATATAAAGCCAGATTATCTCTTTGAGAACTGGAATCTCTTTCTTGCACCTTTCTGGCCGTATTTCTTCCTCTCTACTTCTCTTGGGTCTCTTGTGAGGAAACCTTCCTTTTTCAGTTTGGTCTTTAAATCGGTATCAAGTTTTACCAGCGCACGGGATATGCCATGCCTTAATGCACCGGCCTGCCCGCTCATTCCGCCGCCGACAACCTTAGCCTTTACATCGTACTTATCAGCCATGCCGGTCAATTGCAGGGGTTGTTTGATAATCATCCTTAGAGTTTCGCGCGGGAAAAATGTCTCAAACTCCCTATCGTTGACAGTTATTTTTCCATCACCTTTGTAAATGACAACTTGAGCTATGGCTCTTTTTCTTCTGCCTGTTGCTTGATATTCTATAGAAGGCATAAAATCACTTACTCCTTATTTTGATATTTCCATTATCTCTGGTTTTTGAGCGCTATGCGGGTGGTCGTCGCCACGATAAACCTTCAATTTTTTTATCATCGCTCTTCCGAGGCGGTTTTTAGGTAGCATTCCCCAAACTGCATCTGTAATAACCTTATCAGGTTCTTTTGCCATCCTGTCCTTAAGGCTTTTTGATTTAATGCCTCCTATATAGCCTGTATGGCGGTAATAAAATTTATCTTCTAATTTATTACCTGTCACCTTTACCTTCTCTGCATTGATAACAACGATAAAATCTCCAGTATCTACATTCGGTGTAAAAATAGGTTTATGCTTGCCCCTTAAATAAACTGCAATTCTTGTTGCCATCCTTCCAAGAATCTGGTCTTTAGCATCTACTACATACCATTTTTTGTCTATATCTTCTTTTCTGGCAAACTTGGTCTTCATTAAAATCACCTGCCTTTTGATATAAGCTTTAGAAAAAGAAAAGCCTTATAAAATAATAAAAATATTCGAGTTTTGTCAATATGAAAGAGAATCCCGAAAAATAGAGACAGAAATTAAAGCACCTCGTGTTTAGCCGAGACAAGGCATTTTTAAAAGCTATTTTTGATGTTATCAGATAAAAATTTATGCAAAATTGTTTTTTCTACCCTTTTTCTGTCCTTCTGACCTCAAAAAACACAAAAATATCTTATTTCTAAACGCAGCACCCCTTTGTCTTACATTGCATCTTCTATGTATCTTGCAGATTAATAGGGCAAGGCTGCTATTGACCATTTAACTTCAGCTATTGTTGAATTGGCAGTATCAAGGTCAATACCAATAACTCGTATCGGCTTTTTTATCTTTCTAATTTGCTGAACATCTGGAAAAATTGTATTCAATTCATTCATTTTTACTTTTCCTTTGATTTGCTTAGTATAATGGCAAAAAGTTTATATCTTGCACGCTCACACACTCCTTGCCTTATCAAGCCTGATTTTGACAAGTTCACGGACTGCCCAATAGACCTCATTTCGTTCTTCAGGTATAAGACCAAGCATGTCAAAGACAATATCATCAAGGGCTACGCGGTCGCGGAGGGAAAATGTGTGGATGAAAAATAGAACGGTTCTTTTTTTAAATTTTTTCTACTTACAATCTTATTTTTTTGTCATCAAAACAAATCTCTGGGGAATAAATAGAACCGTCCCATTTTCAACTGTATTTTATCGAGGTCTTATCTGCTTGCCACACTTGTAACGCTTCTTATAATTGTAATTTCAATGCTCATAATTTATTATGAAGATACAAAATTCCTGTCGACTATATTTGAGGTTACTTCAGCATTCGGAACAGTAGGGCTTTCGGTTGGCGATGGTGGAACGAGAAGCTTTTCAGCACTATTGACGCCTGCTGGTAAATTTTTTATATCCTTTGCAATGTTTGCAGGCAGACTTGGCCCCCTTACCCTTGCTGTCGCAGTTATGGCGAAAACAGAAGTAAGATTCAGGTATCCCGAAGGGAGGTTTTTGATCGGATGAAAAAACAATATGCGGTTATCGGACTTGGGCGGTTTGGATATTGGGTTGCACGAACACTTGCCGAAGCTGACTATGAGGTGCTTGCGATTGATAACAACGAGGATAGGGTTAAAGCGGTTTCAGATTTTGTTACCCATGCAGTTGTTCTCGATGCCATAGATGAAAAGGCACTAAAGGCTGTTGGTATTCATAATGTTGATATTGCCATTGTCAGCATTGGAGAGAATATTGAAGCAAGCATCCTTGTCGTGATGATATTAAAAGAGATAGGCATTAAACGCATTATTGCCAAAGCCGTTACACAACTGCACGGCAAGGTGCTGGAGAATTTAAAGGTTGACAGGATAGTTTATCCAGAGCGGGATATGGCTGTCAGGGTTGCGCATAGCATCATTAAACCGTCTATCATTGAACAGCTTGAATTATCCACTGAATACAGCATTGTCGAACTGCCTGCCCCGGATATTATAATAGGTAAATCTCTCAAAGAAAGTCAGCTAAGAAGTAAATATGGCGTAAATTTAATAGCTATTAAGAGAACTGTTGTAGATGAAGGAGTAAGGAAGGAAAAATGGAATATAAATCCTTTGCCGACGGATGTGATAATTAAAGGCGATATACTCGTGCTAATTGGACTTAATGATAATATGGATAAGTTGAGCAGGTTTTAGCTATTTTAAAAAGGATTGCATTGGGCATATCAAAAAAAGGGAGGAAAAGGGACGGTTCTATTTATTGACAAAAAGTAGTGTAATCTGATAGATTTTCATCATGCCGAGACTTGCAAGAATAGCTCCCAAAGAATATGTATATCACATCCTTACCAGAGGCAATA
>JBBIKS010000009.1:0-65831 GCA_037445375.1 Nitrospirota bacterium
CTTTCAGCCTCTATTTACATAAAAATCTTGGTTTTGATTTAGCTCTCACTGCATCAGCCGATTCACCCGTAAATATGACTTCTGAGTTTCTTCAAAAGGAGGGTGATATTGTTATAAAGATTCAAGATGTTCCTCTTTATAATGAATATCTTGAATCTTTAGAGAAGATTTCGCCGATAGCAAAACACGAAAAAGAGTTCAAGGCAATAGTAATAAAAGAAAAATCAAAAATAATAATTAAGGATGTTCTTAATGACCCAAGAAGCGGGCAAAAAATAAAGGAATCTTCAAAATCTGTTGAAAGCATCACGGTTTCTATTTTTGAAGATAGAGAGACATTGCATAATCTGATATCAATCAAGAATTACGATTATTATACCTATACACATTCAGTAAATGTAGCTGTATTAGCCATCGGGATAGGAATTGCAATCGGTTTGCCTCCAGAAGAAATACACAATCTTGGATTTGGGGCGATGCTCCATGATATAGGCAAAAGCGCAATATCTCCGGAAATATTGAATAAACCTGACAGACTAACAGCAATAGAATATCAGATAATGCAGAATCACGTTATTGAGGGCGAAAAGATTCTTAGAGAGCATGATTTTTTTCCTGCGGATTCCTTTCCTGCCGTTACTCAGCATCACGAAAAATTGTCTGGCAAGGGGTATCCCTTCAACATTAAAGCTTCCAAGATAAATCTGTATGGTAAAATTACGGCGATAGCCGATTGCTATGATGCTCTGACCACTCAAAGACCATATAAGGCTGCATTAACTCCATTTAATGCTTTGAGCATCATGCTAAAAGAGACCGAAGATTATGACCAAGAATTGCTCAAGGTATTCATTATGATGCTCGGCAAGACTCAATAACTATGCTAAACAGTGCTGATTATAAATTCGTATGATATAAATTTTAAATGAAAAAGTATATCTATATCGAAAGTAAAATCTATCGGAATTATGACTCACTAATTACCTATAGTTCATCTAAAAACCTTCCACCCGAAGATAATAGGAGCTTACAAAGACATTACATCCAGCAAAAAGAAAAAATTCATCAGATTGACAAAAATTTACTTGATGCAGAACATGAAGTAAATTTCAGCATTTTTGTTTATAAAGGACTGAATTTCTCACCTATTATTGAAGCATCGGAGAAATCGCCTACTAAAATACCGGCTGAAATACTACTTGCTGAAGGCGATTTTGTCATTAAAAATTCTGATATGCCTTTATATAAAGAATACTTAGACTCGCTATTTAATAAAATGCTATTAGATAATGACAAAGAAAAAATAAAGTCACTTTTGACGAAAGAGAAAACCAAGATTATAGTTAGGGATATTCTCCAAAATCCGAGAAGTGGTGAAAATATTAAAATGGCTGAAACCGCAGTTCAAGATATGGCTTCAACTATTCTGAACAATAAGGATATTATGTATGATCTCATATCAATGAAAACATACGATTATTACACTTATACTCATTCTGTAAACGTCGAGGTTTTATCCATCGGCTTTGCGATTGCTTTGGGATTATCAAACACTGATATATTCAATCTCGGGATGGGAGCTATGCTCCACGACATAGGCAAAAGCCTTATACCAGTAGAGATTTTAAATAAACAACAAAAACTCAATAATAAAGAGCTCAAAATCGTGCAAAATCATGTTATTGAGGGCGAAAGGATGCTCAGGCTTCACAGGGATTTTCCTGAGAAGTCACTGCCCGCCGCTACACAACATCATGAAAAATTATCCGGAACCGGCTATCCTTTTAGGCTTAGTGAACCAAATATAAATCTTTTTGGAAAAATGACAGCAATAGTCGATTGCTATGATGCCCTAACGACAGAAAGACCTTATAGGTCTGCCATGACCCTTTTCAAGCTCTCGATACGATTATACAAGAACCCAAAGATTATGACCATAAATTGCTTGAAATATTTATTAAGATGCTTGGGAGGGTCATATAACAAAACTCTGCATGCTTAGGGACAAGGCTTTACAAGGCTATGCATATCGGATGTCTGTGAAATTATATGAAATTATATATATAAATATGTTAAAAATGAGTAGTTAATCAAGAAAAAAATATTATAATCTATAAAGGCTATTGTAGGAATCTCTGAATTGTCATTTAGAGCGTAACGAAATATCTTATAAGTTATCTATGTCAAACATCTGTTTTGAATTATAAAAAAAGATTCTTTTCAGGCTTTTGCAAAAAGCTCAATTATTTGATAATATTAAAATCAAGAACCATGAAAAGATATATCCCTATTGAAAAAGGCTCAAATCAATTGTCCGCTTCAAAAAAATTTATTCACAGCAATTCTGAGAAGCTAAAAAAATATTATTACAACAAAGAGAAATATCACAGCATTGATAAAAATTTACTGCTTCCAGATATAGAGCTTATCTTTAGCCTTTTTATTCAAAGAGATCTGGATTATGAGCCACTTTTGGAGGCATTAGAGAATTCTCCAGCAAAGCCGACCCCAGAGATTTTAGGATGTGCAGATAACATTGTTATAAAGACAACGGACATACCTTTATATGAAAAACATATCCAATCCCTCAATGGATATTCTCAACCAAATGAGAAAACAGAAAAAATAAAAGCTTCCTTAGTAAAAGAGAAATCCAAGATTATGATGAGGGGTGTCCTTTTAGACCCTAAGAACAGTGATAATATAAAGAAATGTAGTGAATCTGTTGAAGAAATAGCAAATTTAATCCTAAACAATAAAGAAGTTTTTTACAGTCTTATTTCAATTAAAACCCATGATTATTACACTTATATTCATTCAGTAAATGTAGCTATTTTGTCGATTGGAATTGGAATCGCTTCAGGATTATCTTCTACTGAGACATTTAATCTTGGGTTGGGCGCTATGCTACATGATATAGGCAAATGTAATATATCGCCCGAAATATTAAATAAAGTGGGGCGCTTGACTGCTACCGAATATAAAATAATGAAAAATCATGTAATTGAAGGTGAAAGGATTCTCAAGGAATATGAAAAGGTCCCTGAAGATGCCTTCACAGTAGTCATCCAACATCATGAAAAATTGTCTGGCAAAGGCTATCCATCGCATCTTACTGGCGCCAAAATATCAAAATATGGCAAGATTACAGCGATAACAGATTGCTATGATGCCTTGACAACCCCGCGACCTTATAAGTCTTCATTGACGCCATTTCAAGCCCTGAGCATACTTGTAAATGAGTGCGAGGATTATGATTCTGATTTGTTAAGGGTTTTCATCAAATTGATTGGCGGAATTGACAAATAAGACTTTTAATTTACTTGCTAAAAATTGGTAGTTTTGTCATGCCAAACTGATGTGAGAAATCTTAACTCTTTGCTTAAGGTATATTTTTGTGAAATTCTATTTTTAACGTACAAGGCAAATTGCTTAATTAGGGTCTGTTCATAAAGTCTGAAATCACCCCACCCTGAGGGGATGGTTTTGAATAAGTAGTTTATAAACCAGCACTAATTAGGTTCTTGAAAACTAACGAGTGGAGATATAGTCGAGTTATTAATTATGAGTGTTATTATAGGACTTGATCTATTAAACAGCAGGCTACCTAAAAAATTCAAAGGATTAAGAGCAGGGCTATTGGTTCATCCTGCCTCCATAAATAGCAAGCTTGAACACGCCTCTCATCTTTTGTTGAAATCCAACAAGGTTCAGATAAAAGCTTTTTTTGGTCCTCAGCATGGAATTTATGGGCAGACACAGGACAATATGATAGAATGGAACGGTTTTACTGATGCCAAAACTGGTTTGCCTGTTTACAGCCTCTACGGAGAAACAAGAAAACCTTCACAAGAAATGCTCAGCGGGATTGACATTATGCTGATTGATCTTCAAGACATCGGCGCAAGATACTATACCTTTATTTGGACTATGGATTTATGTATGGAGTCATGCAGGCAATCGGGCAAGACGGTTATTGTTCTTGACAGACCTAACCCTATCAATGGTATTGAAGTTGAAGGTCCTGTGTTAGACCCAGAATATTACTCCTTTGTAGGACTAAAGCCTCTACCAATAAGGCACGGGATGACCATTGGGGAGATCGGTGGTTATATCAAACATACTTTTTATCCTGACCTTGATTATCATGTTATAAAGATCAAGGGGTGGAAAAGAGAGAAGTGGTTTGATGAGACCGGACTTCCTTGGGTTATGCCCTCACCGAATATGCCTACGCTCGATACTGCTACTGTTTATCCCGGAATGTGCCTTCTTGAAGGAACGACTCTGAGTGAGGGGCGAGGAACGACCCGCCCTTTTGAGATATTTGGAGCACCCTTTATTGAGCCTGACATTCTCATAGAAAGACTCAGCGAGTTTAAACTCAAAGGGGTTATTTTCAGACCGCTGTGGTTTCAGCCAACATTCCAAAAATATGCAGGGGAGCTTTGTGGAGGCGCCCAAATGCATGTGATTGACCGCAGTAAATTTAAGCCTTTTAAAACCGCCCTTGGAATTATTAAAGCAGTCCATGACCTTTATCCTGAATATCAATTGTGGAAACAGCCGCCTTATGAGTATGAGACCGTTAAAATGCCTATAGATATACTTTCTGGAAATAATAAAATCAGAAATTTCATTGATAATGAAGAATCTATCCAGACAATGGAGCAGTGGTGGACAGAACAGAGCCATAAATTCAACAAAGATATTAGAAAAAGATTTCTTCTTTATGAATGAACCAATCAACTGTTTCATTCTTTCTGCCGGATTTGGAGAAAGACTGAAGCCAATTACAGACAATATCCCCAAACCCCTAATGCCTATTCTTGGCAAGCCAGCCTTGCAGTATGTAATAGAAAGAGTTTCTGCGATCCCTCCTAAAAAAATTGGCATCAATCTGCACTATAAAAAAGAAATAATAGCTGATTGGCTCTCAAGTGCCAATATATTGGATTCACACAAGATAACACTTTTTTATGAAGAAAAACTGCTTGGCACAGGAGGAGCGCTAAAGAATGCAGAAAATCTCCTAAAAGATAATCATTTCTTAGTTTATAACTCAGATATATTTTCTGATATCGATTTGCAAAAACTTATTAAATATCATCTTTCAGGCGATAACATAGCAACTTTAGCCGTTCATGACTGTCCTGAATTTAACAGTCTTGAGATAGATGAAAAAGGTTTTTTAATTGGGATATCCAAAAAAAAGAGTCCTCCCCTATCTAAACTATATGCTTTTATCGGTATTGCTATTTACTCGCCTGATTTTTTAAATTTCCTTCCTGAAGGGTTTTCAAGCGCTGTTTTGGGCTGGATTAATGCCATCTCATCAGGAGCAAAAATTGCCTGCCTTGTATTGGACGGGTATATCTGGAGCGATATCGGCACACCTTCCGCTTATGCCGCAGCGGTTATCAGGGGACTGAAGTCGGAAGGAGAAATTGTATATATTCATCCATCAATAAAGTATATCAATAATATCGAATTTGATGGGCATCTTGTGGTCGAAAAAAATAGCATAATTGAAAAGGGTGCCTACTTGAAAAACTGCATCCTGCTTCCAGACTCTTATACAGTAGGCACCAAGCATGAAAACTGTATTATAGGAAATGGCTTCTCAATTCCATTAGATGAATGTATATTCTCAGGGCTCACTAAAACAGACATTCCCATAAGTATTGGTCAGGGCGGCTCCGAAAGGCAATATTTCAGGATAAAAAAAGAAAACAAATCGCTTGTCTTGATGCAAACGAGCCATAAAGACCCCGACTTCAAACGCCAGATTGAGTTAACAAGATTTTTTTGTGGTCTTAACATCCCTGTGCCCCAACTTATAGAAGCCGATTATAATAATCTCAATGCAGTCTTTGAAGATCTCGGCGATATATCTTTATACACTTGGCTGAAATTGCCGCGCACAGAAGAAGACATAGAATCAATTTATAAAAAAGTAATCGACTGTCTGCTGCTTATACATATTAAAGCTACAAGACATATTTCAGAATGTCATGTTCTTAAGGAAAGGATTTTTGATTATGACCATCTGAGATGGGAATCAGATTATTTTATTGAGAGATTTGTCATTGGCATTAGAAACATTCAGCCAAGAGATAACGACGCCCTTTTCAAGGAATTACATGAGATAGCCTTTGAGGCAAACTCTTTCAAAAAGGGACTAATGCACCGTGATTTTCAGTCACAAAACATAATGGTTACTCAAGGTCGAGCGGTGCGGATAATTGACTATCAGGGGGCAAGAATAGGTCCTCAGGCTTATGATGTTGCATCTATTCTATGGGACCCTTATTATCGTCTTAATGATATTGTGAGGGATAGACTTTTAACATATTATACGACTAAACTATTTGAAAATATTTCAGGAGAAATAGATTTCTCATTAGATGAGTTTAACCGTTCCTTAATGCTGTGCCGATTGCAGAGACATATGCAGGCTTTGGGTGCTTATGGTTTCTTATCGAAGGTTAAGGGCAAGAGATTCTTTCTTAAACACATACCCGAAGGGTTGCGGTTGCTCAAAGAGGATGCCTTTTTTTTGAAATATGAATATCCTGCATTATATAATTTAACCCTGATGATTTAAATTAATATTAACTAAATTGACTGATTTAAGGTGATTACAGATAGTGTCTGTTTATAAATGCAGATGCCAGCTTAAAGCCGTCATTCACACAGTCTTTTGGGCTGGGATCTAGAATCCTTTAAAAAGATGCTGGATTCCCGATTAAAGCACATGGGGCATGACGATATATAAAACATAGAAGTATAGAAAAAAATAACCATAGATAGCTGTGCACGTTTCAAAGCCTTTAGTAATGCGATATGATTTATTAAATGGCTTTTAACTCGTAATGCCCTGTAGCAAGCTACAGGGTTTCCTTATATTTCCCTCCCCCCATCAAGGGGGAGGGCGAGGGTGGGGATGACAAGAAACTATTTTCACCCTCCCCTTTGTCCCCTCCCGTCAAGGGAGGGGAGATTTTAGGATACCCCGCACTTGCTGCGGGGAGGTTCACTAAGGCGTAAAATTCAAAAATTGCTCAATTTAGGAATTAAAACACTTGCATGGAAGATATTAAAGAAATAATAAGCCGCTATGGGCTTCAGGAAGATTCGGAATATGTAATAATTCCCCTGCCAGATAAAGAAGGCAAAAAAAGAAGGTGTTTTCTACTCAAAAGGCAGTTCTTACGCATTGTCTATCACGAAGGACATTATGTTGACTATCCTCTCGCTGATGCTATTGAGGCGACCGTAAGATATCCAGACCTTCTTTTAAGCCAATCGCTTTTGTTAATATACAACGAAAGAGGAATTCACGCTGGACGGCCGTCCATTTCTTCCAACAAAACAAATGGAATTGAGTGAAAATGAAAAAAATACTTATTAATGCCACATGCCCTGAGGAAAAAAGGGTAGCAATAGTCGAGAATGATACTTTGATAGATTTTTATGTTGAGGTTTTTTCTAAGGAACTTCTTAAAGGCAATATCTATAAAGGAGTTATAACAAGGATAGAGCCAGGAATTCAGGCTGCCTTTGTTGATTTTGGACAGAAAAAGGCGGGCTTTCTTCAGATGAAGGAGGTAATGCCTGAATGTTTCAAAGAGCCTAAAAAAGGCAAGAAGTCGAGGGTTCAGGATGTTTTGGCTAAAGGACAAGAAATAATCGTACAGGTGGAAAGAGACGAAAGGGACACAAAGGGGGCATCTCTGACGACCTATATATCTCTTGCAGGCAGGTATATTGTTATGATGCCGGGGCAGCAGGAAATGGTTGGCATCTCAAGAAAGATAGAGGGCAGGGAAGACAGAGAAAAACTCAAACAGGTATTCAACGAACTGAAGCCTCCTAAAAAAATGGGATTTATCCTAAGAACAACCTGTGCTGATATAGAAAAGGATGAATTATCCAATGACCTTAAGTATCTCACAAAATTGTGGAGCAAGATCCAAAATGACTCAAAAAAAACCACCTCGCCTGCCCTTATTTATAAAGAGCATGATATCTCCGTCAAGACCGTCAGAGATTATCTGACATCTGATATTTCAGAGGTGCTTATTGATGATGAAGATGCATACCGGAGCACAAAGGAGTTTCTCAGGAAAACCCTACCATGGCGTAAGATTAATATAAAGCTTTATCGGAATAAAGAACCCATCTTTAATCAGACAATTGAAGACCAGATAGCAAAAATCAATGACAGATATGTTTATTTGCCATCGCGCGGTTATATTGTTTTCGATAAGACTGAGGCGCTTACCTCTATAGATGTTAACTCAGGCAAGAGCAGAAAAGAGGAAGATATAGAGGCAACAGCACTGAAGACTAATCTCGAAGCGGCAGATGAAATAGCAAAACAGCTCAGGCTTAGGGATATTGGTGGTTTGATAGTCATAGACTTCATAGATATGTTTCAAAATAAAAATAAAAGAGAGGTCGAAAAAAGACTTAAAGCTGCACTTGCGCCCGGTAAGGCTCATATAGAAATTGGAACTATATCAAAATTCGGCATCTTAGAAATGACAAGGGAAAGAATCAGGTCTGGATATTCCGAATCTATCTATAAAAAATGTAATATGTGTGAAGGCACAGGAATACTCAAGTCAAATGAGCTTATTGCTGTCTCGGCAATAAGAAACATACATATGAGACTTTCAAAGAGCAATATAAATAAAATCAGATGTTTCCTGCCTGTTGAAGGGGCGAATTATTTAATTAATAATAAAAGAGAGGATATTTTGAGCCTCGAAAAGAGTTTTGGTGTGAGAATTAATGTCTCAGCAGATATAACCCTTTTGCCGTATCAATTTAAGATCGAAGAAGAGATCGTAGAGACACAGCAGTCCAGTTAAGCCATGTCGAGATTTCCTGTTAATCCTGAAAAAGAAAAGGCATTATATGAGAAAATGTCTGCCCTCGATATCAAAGAGGAGGATATTGAGGAGTCATTTGTCCGATCTGGCGGCAAGGGAGGGCAGAATGTAAATAAGACCTCAACATGCGTTTATCTCAGGCATCTGCCTACAGGGGTTGATGTGAAATGCCAGAAAGAACGTTCCCAGTCTCTTAACCGTTATTATGCAAGAGCCATACTTGTAGAGAAGATTGAAAGACTGATTAAAGGCAAAGAAAGTGAGCATATAAAGGCGGTTGAAAAGATAAGGAGACAAAAAAGAAAGAGGTCAAAAAAAGCAAAAGAAAAGATACTTGCAATAAAAAAAATCGTATCTGAAAAGAAAAAAAGCCGTTCGCTTAATTTTTTAGAGGAATTGGATTAATGTTAACCCATAAAATGCAATTAGATTTTTATGCAGCAGCTATGATTTAGTGTCAGTGTCAGTGAAAAAATAGTCTCTGATACCCATCACTGGCAATGACATTAAGTTGATGTTTCAGGATAAAGGTTTCTCGGGCATCCATGCCTGCTATTTTAGAATTAAACGTATTTTTTGAATTAAGGATAAAACGTGGCTGTTAGGGCTTTTTTTGATGAACTTTCAGATATTTTTGGATTTAAACTATTCCTTTTCTCAGGATATCATGTATATGTATAATTCCCTTAGCCCTGCCATCATTATCGGGAACAATAAGTGATGTTATTGAGTATCTCTCCATTATAGACAATGCTTTCGCTGCGAGTTCTTCTTCTGAGATAGTTTTTGGATTTTTTATCATTATATCAATTGGCTTCATATCAAAAAAATCCCTTCCACATTTTTCTATTCCGCGGCGGAGGTCGCCATCAGTTATCACCCCAAGTATCCTTTTGTCCTCATCGGCTACTATAGTAATTCCAAGCCTCTTAGACGAAATCTCGATGACAGCCTGAGTCATGTTCATAAATTCAGAGATAACAGGAACGGCATCTTCTATTAACATTAGGTCTTTTACCTTTATCAATAATCTTTTACCTATGCTTCCGCCCGGATGATAATTTGCAAAATCATCTTCTTTAAAGCCTTTTTTGGTCAAAATTGCGACAGCCAGAGCATCCCCCATAGCAAGTGCAGCGGTTGTAGATGCAGTAGGAACCAGACCAAATGGACATGCCTCATTGCTAACAGAGATATCAAGGCTCACATCTGAACTCTTGGCGAGTGTTGATAAAGGATTGCCTGTTAAAGATATCAGACTCACATTAAAACGTTTTAGAAAAGGCATTAAACAAATAAGTTCTTCAGTCTCGCCGCTATTTGATAAAGCTATTATTACGTCCCTTGATGTAACCATCCCGAGATCGCCATGACTTGCTTCTGCTGGGTGAAGGAAAAAAGCAGGTGTTCCTGTTGATGCCAAAGTAGCAGCAATCTTTTTGCCTACAAGTCCGGATTTGCCCATTCCTGTTACAACAACCCGCCCTTTGCTCTCAAAAATTATATTAACAGCCCTCTCAAAATTATGGTCGAGTCTTGGAATAAGGGCCAATACGGCTTCTGATTCTGTTTCCAAGACCTTTTTAGCTATGTTTATTATATCGTCCATGATATTTCACTTTGACCCTGAAAAATTATTCTTGTACTTCCGCTACGCGTCATTCCTAATTCTTTGCTCCTTATAATACCG
The DNA here is from genome assembly GCA_037445375.1 of Nitrospirota bacterium. Taxonomy (GTDB): domain Bacteria; phylum Nitrospirota; class Thermodesulfovibrionia; order Thermodesulfovibrionales; family Dissulfurispiraceae; genus DYHD01. Next base: position 10,591 of record JBBIKS010000009.1, read on the forward strand.
AATTCGTCTATTTTATTCCGAGCAAGGCGGGGAATATTATTATTTTTGGATAATAACATTTTAATACTTTTACTACAAATTATTAACTAATGTCCTTTGATAAGTTGCTTTTTTGTTGCCCTAAGCCTGTTAAAGGATGATGTAGATCCTTTTTTTGCGTCATAGCTCAGCACGCCGTCTATTAACTATAAAATGCAATTAGATTTTTGTGCAGCAGGCATGAATATTCTCAAATCAAGTGTATTCAATAGGATTATCTTTATGCAATGCTGCAATTTGAGTAATATGTGTAGTATAAAAATATTCAATCAAGAATTACAGCATTGAATGTCCAAAATGTTTTAAGGCGAAGGTTTCAGGTATCCATGCCCGCTTTTTAGAATTAAACGCATTTATTGGGTCAAAAGATAAATTTGTATATGGTCGCACCTTCAAAATTCAATTGGTAAACTTTAGCGATTTCATAAGACAATAAAGGGTGATTGTATAAGAGTGAAAACTTCTCTTAGTCTTGAAGATACCCAGCGGATTATGTCAAATTAAATAGAGTCTGTTTATAAAGTCAAAAATCACCCCCGCCCTTGCCATTCCCCTCAGGGGGAGGGGTTGGAGAGGGTGTTAAATAAGCAGTTTACAAACAGACACTATTTAATATCATAAAACACAAATCCACTAATCCAAAGGAGGGATAAATGTGTGAATTCTGTTCAACGCATGGAGAAGGAAAGATATGGTATAAAAATGCATCTAATTATTCCCAAGACCTTTTATCAGATATAAAAAGAAGGAAATTTATAGAACAATTTCTTGATATAACCATATCTGGTGGATTCAAAAACCTTTTGCGGCTCGAGGCAATATTCAAGAAAAAAGGTAGGCTGCCAGAGCATGTAATTAGAAAGATGTCTGAGGATTTAAAAACCGAACACTATGGGCAGGTTGTGCCAATAGAGGATGTTAAAGATTTAATTGATAAGGCAGTTGATATTGTTAGGCTGCCATGCGCCTGCAGATGGACAATAGAAAAAAGTGATATGAGGTGTTGTTATGGCATCACTTACCACCCTGATGCATGGTATAAAGACCTCGATATAAGCTTTTTTGATAAACCAAATTCAAACCTGCTTGAATCTGTAAATAAAGAGATTGCGATCAAACAGATGCAAGAGATTGAGCAACAAGGGGCAATCCATACTATCTGGACATTCGTTACGCCTTTTATTGGAGCTATCTGTAACTGCACCATGAAAGACTGCATAGCAATGAGAACCCGTAGTGGAATTAGAGTTGAGACGATATTTAGGGCAGAATATGCCGCCATTGTAAATGAAGAAAACTGCAGCGGATGTGGCATGTGTGCTGAATCCTGCCAGTTTCAAGCAATAGACGGTATTTTAAAAAGCGGCAGTTATATAGCAAATATTGACCCTTATAAGTGTTTTGGCTGCGGTTTATGCCGCAATGCCTGTGGCACTAGTGCAATTAGACTGCTTCAGCGAGCATAAATTGAATAACTTTCATGCTGACTAATTGGGACAAAATGGCATGAAAATAGTTCAATGGCGGGACAAACGTTTCGCATTTAGTCAGTCCGACTTGAATTGCTCCTGTCTTCAGAGGTTATTTGACAATTTATAAATAAGTTCTTTATTATAAAAAACCCTGGGGGAGGCTTTAGATGTCTGAGATTTTCTCTTTATTAGGGAAAGACCCCTTGAACCTGATACGGGTAATGCCGTTGTAGGGAATGGGATTAAACTAGAACAAATCTCAAACCTCTCTTATGTCAGAGAGGTTTTTTATTTAATTTAGAAATATATTATTTATAGTTTTAAACGGGGGCTTCAGATATGATGATTAAAGTAAATGGTGAAGATTATATTACGGACAAACTTTTCTTATCAGAGATTCTTTCTGATATGGGAGTGATTCCTGAAAGGGTGGCTGTTGAGTTAAATCTCAAGGTAATAAAAAGGGCGGACATTTCTGAACAGATTTTAAAAGAAGGAGACATTGTTGAGATTGTAAATTTTGTTGGCGGCGGGAATTTAATGACAATTAATCTTTTGAATTAGACATTGGAGGGAAAATGCAAGACGATAATTTGATAATCAGAGGAATAGATTTTAAATCAAGGCTCTGGGTGGGTACTGGCAAATACAAGGATTTTGAAGAGACTGCAAGGGTGATAGAGGCATCAGGAGCTGATGTTGTTACTGTTGCAGTCAGGCGGGTAAATATCACGGATAGAAAGTCTGTTAATCTTCTTGATTATATTGATCCAAAAAAATATAAGATATTGCCCAATACCGCCGGCTGCTATACGGTGGAAGATGCACTAAGATATTCCCGTTTAGCTCGCGAGGCTGGTGTATCGGATATGATAAAACTCGAGGTCATCGGGGATGAGAAGACATTATTTCCTGACAATATCGGTCTTCTTAAAGCTACAGAGATACTCGCAAAGGAGGGCTTTATCGTTTTTCCTTATACTAATGACGACCCCATTATTGCTAAGAAACTTGAAGATGCTGGTGCTGCGGCAGTTATGCCGTTGGGAGCACCAATAGGTTCTGGATTGGGAATAAGAAATCCATATAATATTAAGATAATATTAGAAGCAGCCAAGGTGCCAATTATTGTTGATGCAGGTGTCGGTACCGCATCTGATGCCACGATAGCTATGGAATTAGGCTGTGACGCAGTTTTGATAAACACAGCAATAGCTGGTGCAAAAAACCCCATATCAATGGCTGAGGCAATGAAATATGCCGTGATATCTGGCAGGCTGGCATACAAGGCGGGTAGGATATCTAAGAAGCTATATGCTACTGCAAGCAGTCCGCTTGAGGGAATGCTTCTTTAGAGTCTGTTTATAAACTCTCATTGTTATAAAAGGCTGTCAGTCCCACGTAGGCGGGAATCCAGTTTTTTCAAGCCTTTCTGGATGCCCGACTAAAGACTTTGGGCATGACGGAAGTAAAAAAACGGCAATTTATAAACATTCACTATTTAGTGTCAATGTCAGTGAAAAAAATAATCTCTGATACTCATCACTGATACTGACACAAAGTTGGTATTTCAGGACAAAGGTTTTTCGGGTATCCATGCCTGCTCTTTTAAATTTAAACGCATTGTTTGTGCTAATGATTTATGATGCCAAAACTTTATCTCATAACAGATAGAAAACTTTTCAATGATAAAGACGCCTTTTTTAATGCAATTGAAAAGGCTTTGAAATCAGGCGTAAGATTGCTACAATTAAGAGAGAAGGATTTGCCGACGAGACATCTGCTTGATATTGCATATAAACTGAGAACTCTCACAACTCAATATAGTGCAAAGCTTTTTATTAATGATCGTGTTGACATAGCTCTTTGTGTAAATGCTGATGGCATCCATCTTGGTCAGGGAAGCATCCCTCCTCATGCCGCAAAAAAAATAGTCAAAGAAAATATGCTTATTGGCGTCTCGACTCATTCATCAAGAGAAGCTCTTTTAGCACAGCAAGAGGGTGCGGATTTCATAACTTTCGGTCCTGTTTATCAGACGCCTTCCAAGTTGAAATATGGCGCTCCTGTTGGCTTAGGCGCCCTAAGAGATACAAGAAAGAGCATTTCCATACCAATTATAGGCATAGGTGGAATTAATCATGATAATATAAAAAAAGTATTAGATGCGGGGGTGGATGGAGTAGCAATGATAAGAAGCATTTTATCTGATGAAAATATAGAAGATTCTGTAAAAAAATATCTAATGATACTTGGAGAAAAATGATGACAAGAATAGAATATGCAAAAAAGGGCATTATAACAGATGAGATGGAGAGAGTGGCGCTTGCAGAGAAAATCTCCCCTGAAAAGCTCGCATCAGATATTGCAAAAGGGTTGACAGTCATAACTAGAAATAATAATCATAATATTGCTCCTCTTGGGATAGGCAGCGGCTTGAGGACAAAAATTAATGCTAACATTGGAACATCCAAAGATAGAATATCATTTGATGACGAACTTAAAAAACTTGATATTTTAATTAAGTACGGCGCCGACGCTGTAATGGATTTATCAACAGGTGGTGCAATCAGGGAGATTAGAAAATCACTCGTAGAAAAATCTACTATTGCAGTAGGAACTGTCCCAATATATGAGGCTGTAGTCAACGCGGTTGAGAGATCAAATCATATATCTAAAATGACTGAGGATGAGCTTTTTAATTCGATAGAAGATCATGCCAAAGACGGCGTTGATTTTATAACAGTCCATTGCGGCGTAACGAGAAGGGCTATTGAGAGATTAAAAGTTGAGGGCAGAAAGCTTGATGTGGTCAGCAGAGGAGGGGCATTCCTTCTTGAGTGGATGATATTGAATGACAGGGAGAATCCTTTATATGAGCAATATGACAGGCTTTTGGAGATTGCAAAAAAATATGACTTAACATTAAGTCTTGGTGATGGTTTCAGACCCGGCTGCCTTGAAGATGCTACGGACAGATGCCAGCTTGAGGAATTGATAACATTGAGTGAATTGAGAGATATCGCATTGAATGAAGGCATTCAGGTGATTATAGAGGGACCGGGTCATGTTCCAATTAATCAGGTTGAGTTGAATATAAAATTGCAAAAGGAGATATGCAAGGGATCCCCGTTCTATGTGCTGGGGCCGCTTGTAACTGATATAGCTATTGGCTACGATCATATTGCGGCTGCTATCGGAGGAGCAATTGCAGGGGCTGCTGGCGCAGATTTTCTCTGTTATGTTACTCCATCAGAACATATTAGGCTGCCTGATTTAGAGGATGTCAAGGATGGTCTCATCGCATCTAAAATAGCGGCTCATGCGGCTGATATTGCAAAGGGAGTCACTGGTGCTATTGAAAAGGATAAAAAAATGACCACATATAGAAAAAATCTTGATTGGGAAGGGCAGATATTAATGAGTTTTAATCCAGAAAAAATTAAAGCCCTCAGAAAAGAGGTGCCACCGTCTTCAGAAAAAGTATGCAGTATGTGCGGGGATTTCTGTGCCATCAAGACCGTTGAAAGGGTGCTGCATAAAGAATAATCTCTTCTTTTTTAAGGGATTGGTATTTTTATTTTTAGCTTTTTGATATAAGGTGTTATACTATTGGTTGCACATTCTCGCCTCGCATTCGCTCGGTGAGAATGCGAGGCTATAACACTTTTTATGGGGGGTAACAATGAAATTTATCGGACTTGATGCAGGCTCTGTATCGGTCAAGCTTGTTGTCCTTGGTGACAAAGGTGATAAATTAGAGGAATTTTATAAAAGACATTATGGCAATTCTATTAGAATTGCCCTTGATTTGCTCAAACAAATTCAACAAAGCTTTCCTGAAGCAGCTATTTCTATAACGGGTTCAGCCGGTAAACTTATTGCTTCGATTCTAAAAATAAACCATGTAAATGAAATTGTTGCTCAGTCATATTCGATAAAGAATCTATTCCCTCATATCAGGACTGTTATTGAAATTGGCGGTGAAGATTCAAAGTTAATCTTTATGCAAGACGGAAGGATCAAGGATTTTTCAATGAACTCTGTATGTGCAGCCGGCACAGGTTCATTCCTTGAGCAGCAGGCTGAGAGGTTAAGGCTCACCATTGAGGAATTCAGCAAAATAGCCGAACAATCCCAGAGACCTTCAAAGATAGCCGGCAGATGCAGTGTTTTTGCCAAATCTGACATGATACACCTGCAACAGATCGCAACACCTCTTGAGGATATTGTTGCCGGGCTTTGTTTTGCGGTAGCAAGAAATTTTAAAGGGACTATCGCTAAGGGAAGGGACATTATTACTCCTGTTTCTTTTCAGGGCGGCGTTGCAGCTAATAAAGGCATGATTAGAGCATTCAAGGATGTTTTTGAAGTTGAAGAACTTTTTGTCCCCCCAGACTTTTTATTTATGGGGGCAATAGGTGCCGTCCTGAAAAATAGGGATGAAGGCAGGATAAACAAATTTGATATTGATGCTCTGGAGTCCTTTATATCAACTCAAAAATATTCTGATTTTTCACACAAGGCTTTGATAATTTCTGGTGATGGTTTTGTTGAGAGACACTTAAGAAACGATGGAATATTTGCTTCAAAATCTACGACTGAATCATCAAATATTAAGGCATATCTTGGTATTGATATCGGCTCAATCAGTACCAATCTTGCAGTTATTGACGAGGAAGGCAATCTTTTATCTAAGAGCTACTTAATGACCGCGGGCAGGCCAATTGATGCTGTGAAGCAAGGATTGAAGGATGTATATGAAGAAATAGGCAATGCAGTTGAGATATTAGGAGTCGGCACGACTGGCTCTGGAAGGTACATGATAGCTGACTATGTTGGTGCTGATATTGTGAAGAATGAGATTACAGCGCAGGCAACCGCAGCAATTTATATTGATCCTGATGTCGATACCATTTTTGAGATTGGCGGGCAGGATTCTAAATATATCTCGATTAACAAAGGCATGATAGTTGACTTTGAGATGAATAAAGCATGCGCTGCGGGGACGGGGTCTTTTCTTGAGGAACAAGCAGAAAAACTCAATACATCTATAAAGAATGATTTTGCTAAAATGGCTCTTGCGGCTAAAAACCCTTGCCGTCTCGGCGAAAGATGCACTGTTTTTATGGAGAATTCCCTTATGGCTAATCTTCAAAAAGGAGCTGAAAAGGATAATCTTCTTGCTGGACTTGCATACTCTATTGTGCAAAATTATATTAACAGGGTAGTCGCTGGAAAACGGGTAGGAAATAAAATATTTTTTCAGGGCGGGGTTGCATTTAATAAATCCGTTGTTGCGTCATTTGAGAAATATCTCAATATGAATATCACTGTACCGCCTAACCATGATGTAACAGGAGCAATCGGGATGGCGCTGATTGCTATGCGACACATGAAGGAGAAAGGAAATCCAGCTACAAATTTCAAAGGCTTTGAACTATCAAAAAAACCTTATGAAATAAGTTCATTCGATTGTAAGGGATGTCCAAATGTATGCGAAATTAACAGGCTCAGGGTTGAGGGCGATGAAGGGCATCTCTTTTATGGCGGAAGATGTGAAAAATATGACATCAGGCGCGCTAAAAAATTTACATTGCCAGACCTTTTCACATTTAGGGAAGAAATGCTCTGGAAAGACCATCTCAGCTATCTCTCTGATAATCTCGATAAACAGAGAAAAATTAGGATTGGCATCCCCTATATGTTTTTTTTCCATGATTATCTGCCCTACTGGTCAACCCTTCTATGGGAATTGGGGTTTGAGGTTGTTGTCTCGCCAAAAACCAATAAGCAAATAAAAAATCTTGGGCTCGAGAATATCTTTTCTGAGGCTTGTTTTCCTGTTAAGGTGGCTCACGGACATATCAAATATCTTGTTGATGAAGGTATGGATATCCTATTTATTCCGAGTTCCATCAATCTTAGCAAAGAAGGAGATGAATATAAGAGGGGTCTTGCCTGCCCTTATGTGCAGACGATCCCTTATGTGACTAAGTCTATAACAAAAGGGGTCAATACAGTGAGTCCGGTTATAGACTTCAGTCGCGGTGAAGATTTCTTAAAAAAAGAACTGAGAATGGCTTTTGATCGGTATGGTATCAAGAGAAAGGATATTGACAGGGCACTTACTATAGCTCAAAAATCTCAAGACAGATTTTCACAGGCGGTAAAAAGCAAGGGATTGGAGGTCTTAAGTGATAATTTAGATGGTAAAAATCCTATTATAGTCATAATTGGCAGAGGTTATAATGCATTTGATCCGGGCATGAACCTTGAAATCCCCAAAAAACTTGCTAATCTTAATGTAATTGCTATGCCTATGGACTTTCTCCCCATTGAAAAAATTAGCCTGCACGATTATTGGCCCAATATGTACTGGAGGTCAGGACAGAGGATTCTCAGAGCGGCTAAGATTATATCCAAAGAAAATAGTCTTTATCCGATATATATAGGCAACTTCTCCTGCGGTCCTGACTCATTCATACTTAAATATTTCAAAGAGGAATTAGGCGATAAGCCATTTTTGCACATCGAGATAGATGAACACAGCGCTGATGCTGGTGCCATAACGAGATGTGAGGCATTTCTGGACAGCATACAGAGCAAAAATAATCCCACTGAAAGGGTTCAGACTGAAACATCAATTAATAAATCACCGTATCTAATAAAATCAGGCAAGCCATATTCTTTAGCAGGGAGAACCGTTTATATCCCAAGAATGGTTGATCATGCCTTTGCGGTCTCGGCAGCTTACAATAAATGCGGAATTAATTCAGAGGTGCTTCCATTTTCAGACAAGGCATCTGTAGATATAGGCAAAAGATATCTATCAGGAAAAGAATGTTATCCTTGCACAGTTACAACAGGCGACATTATTAAGAAAATTTCTGAGCCCGGCGTAAATCCTGAAAAAATTGCCTTTCTTATGCCTACTGCTGGTGGACCATGCAGATTTGGTCAGTATAATGTTATACAAAGGCTTATATTAAAAAAGCTCGGTTACGAAGATGTCTTGATTTTAGCCCCTGAACAGCATTCAAGTAATTTCATTCAAAATGAAAAAGGCAACGAGTTTACCAAGACTGCCTGGGCGGGCGTAGTAGCCTTTGATTTGCTCTATAAATGTCTTCATGAGACAAGGCCATACGAGATTACAAAAGGTTCCGCCGATGCATTGTATAAGCATTATCTTTGGAAAATTTATTCTATACTAAGCAACAGTTCCTATGACAGTCTTAAACCTGTCATGGAAGACTTAAAGAGGGATTTTCAGAATCTCCCTAAACACAACTTAAGAAAACCTGTTATAGGCGTAGTCGGGGAGATATTTGTAAGGTGTCATACATTTTCTAACGAAGACCTAGTGAGAAAAATTGAGGCGCTCGGCGGAGAGGCTTATCTTGCTCCCATGGAAGAATGGATTTATTATGTTAATTTCATCGCCGAAAGAAGGGCTCTCGCAAATAAAGACACATCCGCACTAATATCATTTGGCATTAAAAAGCTTATGCAATCTAAGATTGAGCATACGCTCTCTAAACCATTTAAGGGCTACCTAAAAACATTGAAAGAACCTAAGATAAGAGATTTATTAGAAATGGCATCACCTTATGTGCATGATTCCTTTGAAGGAGAGACTATTCTCAGCATAGGAAAGGCTGTTGATTTCATACAGAGGGGTTGTTGTGGTATCATCAATGTTATGCCTTTTGGCTGCATGCCGGGCACGATAGTGTCGGCTTTGTTGAAGGTAATGAGCAATGACTATGATGTGCCTTGCATAAGCATTCCTTATGATGGGACAGAATCCTCTACCACCGAACTGCAAATAGAGGCATTTATGGAAGCTGCTTCATCGATAAATAAAGTCATATCTAATTAAAGTCTGTTTATAAAGTACGGTTATCTTGTTATTGTTATGTTGTTATGTTGTTATGCTTGATGTGTGTTAATCTGACTACAGTGTCTTTTGAAGGATTCTGCATTCTCGCTCAAAGGACTACTGGAATGCAAATGATAGTTTATAAACAGTCATTTATTAGGATTATTTAAATTGATTTTTATAGAAGAGGAGGTGAGGTTGTGGGGAATGTCGTAAAATGGCGTAAGAAAAAGATGCGCAAGCATAAACACAAAAAATTGTGCAGAAAGACAAGGGCGCAGCGCAGAAAATAGGGGAAAAATAAAGGAATATAAAAATGAAAGATATTATCGCTTTGCATGAGAAAATTTCCTTATTAGAACAAGAGATTAAGACCCTTACCGAAAAAATAAGCAAGCTAAATGAGCAGAAAAGAGAGATTGATGATATCAAAATGGATATCAAAGGTCTGAAGGTTTATTTGGGTAGATCTCATCCAGATTTGATGACGCAGTTGCCCGAAATAATAAAGAAGCTTAAACCATGAACTTTCATGCCAATAAATTTGGCACAAGGTAATATTACTAATATTTTCATAAGTATGAAGGCATTAATTATAAAATCCCTCCTGCCCTCAATTTTCCTAAGAGGGGATAGGGGAGATTTAATTGAATGTTTATTATTTAATGTACTTCTTAGTAAGATGTCATTGTGATAGGCAGAGGGCGTTAGCCTGAAGCAATCTTAAAGACAAGATTCCTCGCCCATTTTTGAATGATCGGCGGAATGACATTTTCTGAGAAAAATATTTTTGAATGTAGCTGAAGGGTCAATACTTGTATCGGCCCTCTGATACTGCAGATAACTGACAAGAACCTTTTTAACATAATTTCTGGTTTCATCAAAGGGTATATCTTCTATAAATTCGTCTGCAGATTTGTAATTATTGCCCTTCAGCCATTCCCTGACGACGTTTTCGCCCGCATTATATGCGGCAATAGCGGCAGGCAATGATTTAAATTCCTTTAAGAGTTTTTTAATATAATAAGAGCCGATTAAAATATTAAATTTGGGATCGTATAGATTAAGAGAGTTTTTGTTTAAACTCATTTCGCTGTTCAATCTGGCTGCCGTCTGAGGCATCAACTGCATAAGCCCCTTAGCTCCTGCGATTGACCTCGCTTCTTCGTCAAATCTTGACTCTTCTCTCATAACTGCGATGATTAAGTAGGGGTCAATATGATTTATCCTTGCAGCCTCCTGAATTTCAGTCCAGTAAGCAAGCGGATAGAAGAGTTCATGCAGATCGGTCCTGTATGAGCCTCTGGAGAGCATGTTTATCGACATTTTATAATTCCCAAGGTCTTTCAACTGAAGGCTTATCTGCTGGAGAGTGCTTAAATCAAGATTTTTTCTTGATAGATGAATAAGTTCAGCAGCGGCATCCTTATTAAAACCAAGCCTTCTTAGTATATCAACTTTTTGCAAGGGCATTGTTGCAGCGGCATGTATTTTTAATCGTGAATTGTTGATGGGCGGAATGCTGTCTTTATTATTTAGAGTATGGAGTATCGTATAATAGTCCCTTTCGTTAATATCTTTTTTGGTAGAGACTCTTAATCGGTCTGGATTATTCAGCAGTTCTAATGATTTAGCTCTCCAATAAGCATATCTTGAATCAGCATAGGCTTCATGAAGCTGTGAAAAAATCTTATATCCGTTACTATAATCCCTTTTCATATAATAAGCCCAACCAGATGCCCAAAGCGCCTCCTCTTTAAGCGAGACGTGTTGAGATGATACTTCTTTAAAAATCCTCAAAGCTGAATCGTTATCACCTGCTCTCCTTTTTCTATTGCCGTATGATATTAAAACAGTGCCTATCCTTGAATCAGGAATCTTTTTAAGGGCTGGCAGCTCTGACTCGAATGCCTTTAAGTCCCCGGACCTTAACAGAGACCTTGCATACCAGTAATGATTTCTAATCTTTTTATATATATCGGCAGACTCGGTATATCTCTTTTGCCTGAAAAGAGAATCCGCAAGCCCTTTTAATATCTCATCTCTTGCGCTATTATCTTTTCTGCCTAACGCCTCTCTGAAGTATTTTTCAGATTCCTTAAAAAAATATGCCTTATTAAGATTCTCTCCCTTTTTCAGCAAATCTCTTGTGGTTATATCTTCGACGGACAGTTCCTTGCGAGCAGCTATTGAGTGTCCAGAGGTGGATATAAAAATCTCCTTGAATATCTTTCTTGCATCTTTTATCTCGCCCTTAGCTTTAAGAGAGGCTGCATAGAGGAATTTCATATCCATATCTTCAGGGTGATCGTTAGTGTATTTTCTTAAAAGCGCACTGGCATCAGGGGTGTTAATATTTAGGCTAAGCTGCACCTCCTTTTTGCGGACATTTCTAATAAAAGGCGAATCCTTGTAATTTTCTCTTAATTGTCTTAAATCATCAATAGCGCTCTCAAAATCACTCTTCTTCTCGTAAGCTTCAGCCCTCCAAAGCAAGGCATAATCGGCAAGGAGAGGTAATTTTTCATAAGAAATGGTAAACAAAGAAATCGCTTTATCAAAATCACCATTGTTAAGGCTTTTTTTGCCTTCATACAGATGATATGCCTCAGCAGGGATAGATGTCTTATTTTCAGACGAATGGAGGTCCGATACGGTAGGGAGGTTTAATAAAAAGATAAGTACAAGAATTTTGATGAGATGTTTTATATTTTTCAACTAAAAATCTCTATCTTCACAAATTTTTCATCACTCTTGTGAGCCAACGGCTCATGTGTATTCGATGATTGTTCTTATGCTTGTTTATGGTTATTATTACCTAAATTGAGCGATTTTATTAACGAACACTTCTGGATTCCAGCTTTCACCGAAATGACAGATTCACCTGATAAGCGGTTAAGTCATTCCTGCGGATGCAGGAATCCAGTGCGTTTAAAAGCTATTATCGTTAAGAATCGCTCAAATTAGGTCTTAATTATTGCTGAGCGTTTAAGATAGAATCAAAGAATACCGTTCTTTATCATAATTGCTCAAGCCTAAATTTTTCAATGGAAAAAAGCGAGCCTCTTCACTTCCTACGATGGTCTATGATTTTGGTCTTATACGCTACTAATGCCTTCCATTGCAGTTTCTTCAAAATATACTGTGCGGGGTATTTCAGGCACTTCTCTGCCAAGCTTCGTTAAATGATATATCTCCATGCAACCGCAATGTCTATTGCCAGACAATATTCTATCGGTACTTGTTAAGACTTGCTTTGACAACTCCTTCGTCCCTATGCTGCTGGTCATAAGCCATGCCCTACCATTACGGCTTGTATGAATAGAGAATCTTCGGTGGTTGTGGTGAATGATATACTTAATATCATATCTCTTCAATTGTTTATAATAATAAAAACAGCTCTGACATGCCCCCACCACACGCACATCCACTGTCAAATCCTTGTGATTCATAGCTGTGTATGTAGGTTGCTTGCTCACTCACTTCCTTTCATGACTCGTATTATATATAATCAGTTCTATATTTTCAGTAAAAAGATGTGAGACACGCTTAGCTCCAGTAAGGGGAGATGGTTGTTAAAAAAGCTCTTTCATTGGCTGGAGGGGTTGGGGAAAGTGAATAATGGTTATTTAGAAACAGACACTAAATAAAGCGAATGAATAAGATGGCTGGTTACTTAAATGGTGTGATGACTATGACAGGTTATGCCATCATTCGGCAAATTCGGGATGATAAAAAAATGCTATTTCTAAAAAGGTGCTATTTACGGAAATAAATGATGACTGCTATCGAAAAGCTTAAAGAGGTTTCAGCTTTTTTAAATAAAGCTGGTATTGAAGATGCTGCCAAGGAGGCTGAAATCTTAATAACTGAAGCGCTCAAAATCAATAAATCTACACTTTACTCAGAGACCTTAGAGATATCTGAAAAGGCATCAGACAATATAGATCTATTTTTGAAGAGGCGTTTGCAAGGAGACCCAATTCAATACATTATCGGTCATGTGGATTTTTATGGATTGAAGATTTATGTCGGCAAAGGCGTCCTTATACCAAGGCCTGAGACAGAGCTTCTTGTTGAAGAGGTGAAAAAGGCTGTGTCAGGTGTTGAGTGTCAGGTGTTGGATAAGGAAAATTCAAGATGCAAGATGCAAAATTCAAGATTCTCGACCTTTGCACTGGTAGTGGTTGCATCGCTATTGCAATTGCAAAGCATTTACCTCAAGCTATTGCTTATGGGATTGATAAATCAAGAGGTGCCATTGCATACGCAGAACGGAATGCTTTTGAAAATAAGATAGTGAATGTTCAATTTTTGCAGGGTGACTTATTTGAACCTGTTAAAGATATTAAATTTGATTTCATAGTATCAAATCCTCCATATATAAAGAGTAGTGAAATTCATAATCTACAAAGAGAGATAAAAAATTATGAACCCATAGAGGCTCTTGATGGTGGCAAAGACGGGCTGGATTTCTATAGAATAATCATAGGTGAAGCACCCTATTTTCTAAAAAAAGGTGGGATGCTTATTATGGAGATTGGTTTAAGTCAGGCTGATGATATTGGAAGGCTTGCAGAGGTTTCAGGATTTAAGGAATTAAGATTTATGAAGGATTATGCTGGTATTGAAAGAATATTTTTTGGTTTAAAAAACTAAAAGAGTTAGACGAATAGATATGAAAAAATGGCGGTTTGCAGTTGACAGAGGTGGCACATTTACAGATGTTGTAGGAATTGACCCTGCTTGTGAGTTTCATTATTTAAAACTCCTATCAAACTCCCCTGAATATATAGATGCATCTATGGAAGGAATCAGAAGGATCCTTAAGCTGCCCCATAATGCCATATTGCCGGAAAATATAATTGAAGGCATCAGGTTTGGAACTACGGTTGCAACAAATGCACTTTTAGAAAGAAAGGGGAGCAGGGTGCTGCTCATTATCACAAAAGGACTTTCCGGCATTATAGATATCGGCTATCAGAACAGGCAGGACTTATTTAAACTATGCGTCAAAAAGCCGCAGCCTCTTTATTCAACTATTATTGAGCTTGACGAGAGGATAGACAGTAAGGGAGGCGTAATAAAAAGTTTTAATGCAGTAGAGTTAGCTGAAAAAATCAGCGAAATTGATAAAAATAGCATTGACTCCATTGCAGTTGTGTTTATGCATTCATGGGTTAATCCAACACATGAACTTATATGTGAAAATATATTGAATAATAAGGGTTTTACCAATATATTTCTCTCGCATAAAACTGTTAGTTCAATAAAAATAGTCAGTCGTGGGCAAAGCACGATCATTGATGCTTACCTCAGCGTTGCAATACAAAACTATCTGAAAAATATAAAGGATCAAATTGGCAATATCAATTTTGAATTTATAGAAAGTAGTGGATGCCTTAGCCTGCCAGAATCCTTTACAGGTAAAAATGCACTTTTTTCAGGACCAGCAGGCGGCGCCATTGCAACAGAACACATAGCGGAAAAATTAGGAATAAAGGGGGTTATCGGCTTTGATATGGGCGGAACATCAACGGATGTCTCGAGGTTTGACGGCAATTTTGAGAAGATTTATGAAAAAACGATAGAAGGAATACCGATTCAAACAGAGATGTTGAATATTGTTACGGTAGCCTCAGGCGGCGGCTCAATAGCAGGATTTGATGGTAAAAAACTTACTGTTGGACCAAAATCTGCCGGTTCTTATCCGGGACCTGCCTGCTACGGCTTTGGCGGCCCGCTCACGATTACAGATGCAAACTTAATGACGGGAAGATTAGTGCCTGAATATTTCCCAAAAACATTCCGAGAGGATAGAAAATCACCTCTTGATATTTCGATTGTGAAAGAAAAATTCTGCTTTTTTACCGATCATATAAATAAAACACTCAAAACTGATTATACTCCATACGAGATAGCTGATGGCTTATTAAAGATTGCCAATGAGAAGATGGCTATGGCTATCAAAGAGATATCGGTTTCAAAAGGCTTTGATATAAGGGATTACGGATTGGTATGTTTCGGCGGAGCTGGCGGGCAGCATGTATGCGCCATTGCATCTATTTTGGAGATTCAAAGGATAATTATTCATCCTTTGAGCAGTATTATGTCCGCTTATGGCATTGGACTAGCGCGACAATCCATAAAAAATTTAAAGACAATCCTTATGCCTTATAATGAAAATACCCATGCTGAGATTTCAAGGATTTTTCAAAATGAAGTGTCTCATTTTCTCGACCAAAATAATGGCTCTTATTCAATCATAAAGGAAATTGATCTAAGACCAATAGGCGCTGATACATACATTACCCTGCCGTATAGGAATTTTATACAGAATATAAACGACTTCGGGTCTCAATATAAGAGATTGTTCGGCTTTAAAAGTGCGGCAGATGATATCGAGGTTGTAAATATCCGCATTGAATTTCAAAACACATCCGACTTCTTTGAGAAATACACAAAGGATAGTAAAAAAATTGATACCGCATTATTGCCCAAGCCTGCATTATATAAAGAAGTATTTTATGCCAATCGAATGCATAAAGCGCCAGTGTATTTAAGTGATGCGATTCCAACTCAATTCAATGTTAGTGGACCTGCATTTATTGTTGACAATAATCTTACGGTTTTAATCGAACCCGGATTTAATGCTGAGATAGATAAATCAGGGCTTATTATTATTAATAAAGCAAAACTCAAGAGCAGTCGCAAGGTTAGGATTAAAAATGCTGCACCTGACCCCGTGCTTCTTGAAATATTCAATAACTTATTTATGAATTCTGCTGAAGAGATGGGCATAGTTCTGCAAAAAGCGGCTCATTCAGTAAACATAAAGGAACGGCTTGATTTCTCATGCGCAATCTTTGATTCTGAAGGAGATCTTGTTGCCAATGCACCTCATATCCCTGTGCATTTGGGCTCAATGGCTGACACAGTACGGTCAATTTATGCTGAAAACAAGGATACCATGAAACCAGGAGATGTCTATCTCACGAATAATCCATATAAGGGCGGCTCCCATCTGCCCGATTTAACGGTTGTGTATCCTGTTTATTCAAAAAAAGGCAAACTGCTTTTTTTCACATCAAACAGGGGGCACCATTCCGATATAGGCGGCACGATACCAGGTTCAATGCCTTCTTCTGTTAATCATATTGATGAAGAGGGATTGCTTATTGATAATTTTCTCATCATTAGGGACGGCAATTTCAGGGAGCATGAATTAATAAAGATGATGTCCTCATGCCCATATCCTGTCAGGAATATCCATGAGAGAATTGCTGACCTGAAGGCTCAGATTGCATCATGCAGAAAGGGGGAGAGGGAAATTTTCAATATAATCGGCAGATATGGCGAAGAAACGGTCTCAGACTACATGAGATACATACAAAATAATGCAGAATATCTCATAAAGACAGCTTTGCATAGACTACTTGGGGGCAGAGATTCTTTTTATTCATCATTTGAAGACTACCTTGATGACAGGACATTGATAAAGGCTTCTATAACAATTGAGGCTGGCATAAATGCACCCAATACAATTAAGGCTATAATTGATTTTGCCGGCACGGGACAACAACATACAAATGACAATCTGAATGCCCCGTTTTCAGTAGTAAATTCCGCAGTAATGTATGTATTAAGGTCATTGATTGATTCTGATATTCCATTAAATAGCGGATGCCTGAAACCAATAAGCATAAAAGTCCCTGACGGCTCAATACTGAATCCTGCCTATCCTGCGCCTGTGGCATCGGGCAATGTCGAGACTTCACAGAGAATTGTTGATGTCATGTTTGGCTGCCTTCAGATTGCCGCAGCATCTCAGGGAACGATGAATAATCTTATATTTGAGGTTGAAGGTGAGACCCCTTATTATGAAACCATAGCAGGCGGTTCTGGCGCTTCAGATGGCTGTCATGGCGCATCTGGTATCCATGTACACATGACAAATACAAGACTGACAGACCCAGAGGTGCTCGAACATAGACATCCGGGAATAATCATTGGAAGTTTCAAAATAAGAAGAGGCTCCGGAGGAGAGGGCAGATTCAAAGGCGGCGATGGCGTTATCAGGGAGATAAGGTTTCTCAAGCCGGCGATTGTATCTATTCTGTCTGAAAGAAGGGTTTTTGCGCCTTACGGAATGAAAGGCGGTAAAGAAGGTGCAAGAGGATTGAATACTCACAAAAAGGCAAATGGGGAATCAAAAATTTTAAACCATCGTGAGACGCTAAGGGTAAACAAAGGTGATTCCATCATAATTGAGACGCCGGGCGGCGGAGGATATGGAGAGATTGATGCAATAGATTAGAAAACTGTAACGATGAAAAACAGCAGCAAGATTTATAAATAAACTCTAACTCTTAAGCAAATGAACCATTTCAGATACTATATCTATAGTTTTTAGAATTTCCTCCTCTGTTGTCATCTTTCCGGTAGAAAACCTTACCGTACCTCTTGCCCATTCAAGAGGAATATCCATTGCCTCCAAAACTGGAGATACCTTCTCTACGCCTGAATGACATGCAGCCCCTGCCGATACAGCGATAAAATACTGAATCTTAGAAATAAGGGCGCTTGCCTTTATTCCTTTGAAACTTAGACTTAATGTGTTCGGAAGCCTTTTTTGCGGATGTCCATTTAATCTTATATCTCTAATCCTTTCTTTAAGTCCAAGATAGAGCATATCTGCCATTTTCTGCGTGTGCAGCCTGTTTTTTTCGAGATCTCTTTTTGAGATCTCGCATGCCTTGCCAAGACCAACGATCTCAAGAATATTTTCTGTCCCCCCCCTTAAACCTTGCTCTTGACCTGCACCGTGCATAAACTTAGATAATTTAATACCTTTTTTGATAAAAAGCACCCCAACACCTTTTGGAGCATATAATTTATGTCCTGCTATGCTCAAAAGGTCAGCTCCTAAAATATTTACATCTAAAGGGATTTTTCCGACAGACTGGGCTGCATCTGTATGAACGACGATTCCCCTTTTTTTTGCCATCTTCGAGATATATTCAATCGGCTCGACTGTTCCTACTTCATTATTGGCATGCATTATGGTTATAAGAATAGTTTTCTCAGTGATTGCCTTTTCAATATCTGCTGCATTAACCAGTCCAAACCCATCAACAGGGATATATGTGATATCAAACCCGTTTGATTCGAGAAATTTACAGACTTCTGTCACTGCAGGATGTTCAATCTTAGAAGCAATTATGTGATTGCCCCGCTCTCTATAAGCAAATGCTGCCCCCTTTATGGCGTGATTATTAGATTCAGTCCCGCCGCTTGTAAATATAATCTCATCCGGCAAGCAGTTTAGTAAAGAAGCTGTTTGTTTGCGTGCATATTCGAGAGCATCTTTAGCAATCCGTCCGTACTGATGTGAGCTTGACGGATTGCCAAAGTGTTCTTCCAAAAATGGAAGCATCGCAGAGATTACTTCAGGATCATTAGGGGTGGTTGCATTATAATCGAGATATATAGGTTTTCCCATATTAATTAAGGAGATTTTTCTCTAATTTATTTGCATCAGATGCCCCTATCAACGCAAAATCTTCTTTGTCATACCCCCTTAGGAGTTTGTCAATATCAAGGAGTATTAATAGCCTGTCCTGAAGCTTTCCAATCCCCTTTATATAGTCTGACTCAATGCCGCCTGTCATTGGTGGAGGCGGCTCAACAGTGTCCGGCGATATCCTCAATACCTCCGATACCGAATCCACTATAAGACCGACAGTCATGCCGACATCTACTACCATTATTCTCGAATGAGTATCCTGATTTTTTGTGTTCAAACCAAACTTCTTTCTGAGATTGATAACCGGAATTACCCTTCCCCTGAGATTAATAACCCCTTCAAGGTAATTGATGGAGTTAGGGACAACGGTTATATCAACCATTCTGTTTACCTCCTGCACCTTGAGGATATCAATGGCGTATTCCTCTTCACCAAGCCTAAATGTTACAAGCTGTAAAAGCTCTTTAGTCGTTGCAGCAGTCATTTTCCCCTCCCTTATTCAAAGATTGTTTTTGTAATATCTCCTTTTTAATAAAGATTCCTTCTATCTCCTTGCAATGATATTATCAGGCAGCATGGTTCATTAAAAGACTTGACTATACTGAATTGATTATTTCTCCTGCTATCTCCTCAAGCGGCATGACCTTATCAGCCAGACCTGCCACTATTACCGCCTTAGGCATTCCAAAAACAACACAAGTCTTTTCATCCTGCGCATAAATCTTCCCACCGGTCTTTTTGAGGGCAGTAAATCCCTTAAGACCATCATTCCCCATACCTGTTAAAATAACACCGAGCGCCCTTCCTGGATAATACTCTGCGACAGAGGCTACAAGTGCATCTACCGATGGACGATATATGAAGTCATCTTTAGATTCAGAGATATTTACCACGGTTTCTATGCCTCTTAGCCTTTTCAGCCTCATATGACCTCTGCCGGGGGCTACTAATGCAAGCCCCGGCTTCAGGGAATCACCATCTTCAGCTTCTTTAACGTTTATCTTGCTCAACTGATTGAGCCTTTCCGAAAAAGGCTTGGTGAAGTTAGGCGGCATATGTTGAGCAATCACAAGTGGAACTGGAAAATCCTTTGGGATCTGAGGTATTATTTGCTGCAAAGCGCCTGGTCCGCCCGTAGATGTCCCGATAGCTACGATGCCGATTCTTCTATCGCCATGGGACCTTGACACTACGTATTTGGAGAGGTCAGGCGGTTTAGATGCAGATTGTTTTTTCAGCAGAACTTTAAGTATATCCCTTTTGCCGATCTGTTTTATTTTCTCGATCAGCATCTCTTTGATCTTTACAATATTTATTGAGAGCTCGGAAAGATTTTTGGGGATGAAATCAATTGCACCCAACTCCAGCGCCTCAAGGGTAACTTTTGCACCATCTGAAGTTAATGAACTAACCATAATAATCGGCACAGGATTCTTCTGCATAATATGTTTAAGGGCAGTAATGCCGTCCATTCTTGGCATCTCCACATCCATCGTAACAACATCGGGCTTAAGGCTAGCAATTTTCTCAATCGCATCTATCCCGTCGCGAGCAGTGCCGACTATTTTGATGTCTTTATCAGATGAAAGCATACTCGACAGAGCATTCCTCATAAAAGCCGAGTCATCAACTATAAGAACCTTTACCATATATCCTCTTTTTATTTTTTGCCTAAGTTGAACGATTATATGCCTTGTCATTCCGACTTGTTCGGAATCCTTCTTTGTTCTAAGAAAGATTCCTGACAAGCTGGAATGACACTTATTGGGTGATTAAGTTATATCAGAATGTCCAGTCCGATAAGGTTATGTCCCTTATTCTTTCGAATTTTTATACCTTAAACCCAGCAGTAGAATTTCTCAATTCCTCTGCAATTTGCAGCAAGCCAGCAACTTCGCTCATTACTTCTTCAGATATCGCCTCCATTTCTCTCGATATTATAGATGTCCTCTCAATATTGTTTGCGACTTCTTCGGATGCCGCCGACTGCTCATCAACCGCAGTTGCAATCTGTGTAATCTGATCCCTGACCTTATGAACCTTCTCCACAATGTAATTCAGGGATTCACCAACCTGCCTGATGTATTCAGTCGCTTTCGTAACCTCTGAAGAAGCATCACCCATTGACTTCATTGTCTGTTCCGATTCAGATTGGACAGCGGATATCTTTCCGGATATCTCAGCAGTTGCCTTTATTGTTCTTTCAGCAAGTTTTCTTACTTCGTCAGCAACTACAGCAAAGCCTCTGCCCTGCTCACCTGCCCTTGCTGCCTCTATTGCAGCGTTTAAGGCAAGAAGATTGGTCTGATCTGCAATGTCCTTTATGACGGTTACTATATCGCCAATCTCGTTTGCCCTGTTATTAAGTTTATCTATCATAGATGCAAGCTCCACCGTTGATGTGTAAACCCGTCCTACCGAATTAACAGCTCCGTCTGCCACTTCCTTACCCTTTGTAGCGGTTTCCATAGCCTTTTCGGATGTCTCAGAGGCTACAGATGCATTTTTTGCTATATCAGTAATAGTCTGGGTCATTTCCTCAGCAGCAGTGGCTATATGAGATGCCTGAGATGCCTGATTTTTTGCACCCTCTGCAGATTTCTTTGCGCCTTCCTTCAATGAATCAACAGTCATAACCACCTGCTTAGCAGATGATATAATGTTTTTAATCATATCGCTATAAGCGTCAATCATCTTATTGACATTTTCAGCAACCTTGCCTATCTCATCCTTGCTCTTGACATCCAGCCTTTTTGTTAAATCCCCACCGCCTTCGGCAATCTGCCTTATGGCTTCATTGGCTTGCTTCAAAGGACTTACTATAATTTTCCCGACAAAGAATGCAATCCCAAGCATGAGTATTGTTATAGCAATAGAGGCAATAATTATCGTCCATCTCAATTTAGACAAAACAACATTAACATCATCTACATAGATGCCTGTGCCAACAATCCATCCCCACGGTTTGAAAAGCTTAACATAGGACACTTTTAAAACAGGGTCTTTCATTCCAGGCTTAGGCCATAAGTAATTAACATAACCTGCTCCTTTTTCCTTTGAGATCTTTACCATTTCGACAAAAAGCTGCTTGCCCTTTGGGTCTTTGCTGTCTGTCATGTCTTTCCCGTCTAATTCAGGCTTTATAGGATGCATAACCATTTTAGGATGGGAGTCAATAATAAAATAATAATCTCCATCTCCATATCTCATACTTTTAATTCTGAGGGAAGCCCTATTGCGGGCATCCTCAGGGGTCAGCTCTCCCTTTTGTACCCTTGCCTCATATTCTCCCAATAAACTATCTACAATCTCAACAAGGTGCTTTGTTGTAAGTCTTTTTTCTTCCATCAGCTTCTGCTCAATAAAAGGCTCTAAAAAGGCAAAAACACCTATCAAAATGATAATAATTGAAATAATCGAAATGCTCATGATCTTGGCTGAAACACTCCAATCCCTAAACCTCAAAAACCTCTTCATAAATCCCCCTTTTGTTTGAGCCTCTTAAAAAGGCCCTAAATTGAAAGCTTATGCAAACTTCAGTTTGCGAATTACTTTTTATTAAGATGTTTTAAAAACACAATCTAATGCTCTCAAATATCAAAATTAAGATATTTGATAAAGCTCGTATAAATATTCTTTTTTTTTAAAACCCAAGGTTTTTCAGTAGATCATCTACATCTGATTGCGATACCTTATCTGCAATTACCTCCTGTTCCTTGCCGCTGTCCACCTTTATTCCAAATGTCTTAATTACCTTAACGAGTTCTTCTTCAATCTCGCTTACAAGCCCTATCACCTTTTTAATGGTTTGTCCTGTGAGGTCTTGAAAAGCCTGAGCGGTGATAATCTTTATTAAATCGTCTTCAATGTCACTTTTAAATTTTTTCAGATAATTGATCGAGTCATCAGGACCTTCAAGTTGTTTGATACGAGAGGATAAATCATCCATCATCATAAGATATTTCTCAGCAATGCTCATTGTGTTATCAGCAGCTTCTTTTGTTTTATCAATCACGAAATTAAGTCTCTCTACTACATTGGGCATCTCATGCTCTGTCATATCTTTAAGCCTTGGGTCTAATGACTCCTTGAAACTTAAGATTGAATCGTGAAGCTTCCTTGTAACCTTGCCAACTTCCTTAAAAAGATTCCCCTGTCCCTTTTTAATAATCTCCTGAACTGAAGCGTCAGCTTTTTCGTAATCCCGATTAGCAATTGCTTCCATAAAAGTCATAATATCATCAAGAACTTGATACCTTGGATCTTGAGAAGAAATCCCGCTTTTTTCAAAAAAGTCTTTTGCATCAAAAACCTCTTTCATTTTTATCTCCCCTGCCATAGTCTGTAATGTCTTTGTAACTTCAACCTTGCTTCCATCTTCTGTTTGCTGTATATATTCATAATCCTCTAATATGTCCATATCTCCGTGTGGAATCAGCTTTGTTGTATTGAGTAAAACTACCAGTCTGTCAGTAAGCCTCGCTACTCCTTCTACCTGCTGAACATTCCCGTTGAAGAATTCATCGCACGGCTCTATAGTTGATTCGTCAATACTAATAACCCCGCTTATGTCGTCAACCAATACCCCAAAAATCTTCTTTCCGCTTGAGACTACGATAACCCTTTTCCCTTTGTTACAGTCAGAAGGCAGATTTATTAGGCTTTTGAGGTTTAAGATAGGAATCACCTTGCCCCGCAAATTAGTAATCCCTTCAATATAATGAGGTGCTTGCGGAATTCTGGTAATTGTGGGCATATTTATAATTTCTTGAACCTTCATTATAGGGACAGTGTACTCATTTAGATTTAAGTAGAAGCCTATATATTGCTGCATTTATCCCCCTTTAAACCTTTGTCATGCCTAATGCATTTCTTGAAATACTTGCAAGATCCAGTATAAGAACAACCCTCCCGTCACCAGTGATTGTGGCACCGAGAATATGAGATGATGCTGTATCAATACCTTCGATTGTCTTTATGACAACCTCTTCCTGCCCCAAAAGTTCATCTACCGCAAGGCAAAACTTGCTATTGCCTATAGAAACAATCATAGCGTACTTATATTCGACGCCTACAGAGCTTTTATCACCGAGAACATCCGAAAGCGAGTAAATCGGATAAACCCTTTCTCTTATATTCACGACTTTGCGACCTATCACTTCATAAATATCCCTTGTCGAAATGCGGGTGATTTCCTCCACAGGGGTAAGAGGTACGGCATATCTCGCACCCCCTGCCCGAACCATGAGAGTCTCAATTATTGCAAGAGTCAATGGTATGCTGATAATGAAAGAAGATCCAGCATCCTTTTTTGTTGTTACCTCAACATAGCCGTTTAGTTTCGAAATATTTGTCTTTACAACATCCATTCCAACGCCGCGCCCGCTCAGTTCAGTCGATATATCCTGTGTAGAAAATCCGGGCAGGAAAATAAGATTGATTGCAGATTCATCAGTCATCTTCAATGAATCATCATCTGTAATCAGTCCTTTTTCTAACGCCTTCTTTTTTACTTTGACAATATCAATACCCTTGCCGTCGTCTGCAACAACAATAACTATCTGATTACCTTTCTGATATGCATCTATCGAAATAGTGCCCTTCCCCGGCTTATTCTTTTTTAACCTATCTTCTTTAGACTCTATACCATGATCAATTGCATTTCTGATTATATGAACAAGAGGGTCTCCTATTTGTTCAATCACCGTTTTATCAACCTCTGTGTCTTCGCCTGATATTTTGAGGTCAACATCCTTATCGAGAGTGTTAGCCATATCTCTTACAAGACGGGGGAACTTACCAAAAACCTTCTTTATAGGCTGCATCCTCATTCTCATAACAGACAACTGCATGTCTGATGTAACTAAATCCAGAAATGATACGGTCTCATAAAGATTATCTATATATGAATCATCAGGATAGGCGGAACTAAGATAATTCACAATATTTAAAAGCCTGTTTCTGACCAGAACAACCTCTCCTGTCAGGTTCATCACCTTGTCAATCTTATCTGTATCAACCCTCAGCGTCTGTATGGATTCCCTAAGAGAACCTGCTGTGGAAGTTTTTTCAATAGGTGGTATATGTTCAATATTAATAACTTCTACTGCAGGTTCTACAGATTGTTTAAAATTATCTTCAGCATGAGCGGGGATTTCGGTTTGTTCAGAATTATCTGATTCAAGACGTATATCCATAAAATTTGATGATATATCTTCTTCGGGGGGAACAAGCCCTTGTGCGTTATTCAATGCTGTGTCGAGTTCATGCAATAAAGGAGATGTCTCTTCGATAATTCCATCTTTGAGTTTAATGTGCTGTAGCAACAACCTGATCATATCCACACTTTTCAAAATAGCATTCATCAGCGGGGTGGATAATGTTATCTCGCCTTCTCTTAATCTTTTCAGAATGCTCTCAGATCTATGGGCTACATCTACAACTTGCTGAAACCCAAGAAAGCCTGCGGCACCTTTTATGGTATGCATGCTTCGGAATATCTCATTTATTATCTCTTTATCATCACCCCTTGCCTCAAGTTCAACAAAAAGTGGATCAATTGAGTCTAATGATTCCTCAGATTCGGTTATAAAATCGGCTATTATTTCTTCAAATTCGTCAGGCATTGCCGCCCCCTAAATAATTTTATATGTCATGTCTGTATTTTACTGATTACGATTCATATACTAAAGCCTGACTTAACAAAACCTCTTAAAACACCCTCCCCTTCACCCCTTCCGGTCAATTTAAAGTCCCCTCTTGAGAGAGTGTGAGGGTATGTAATCCCTCTTTCCTTGTGTGAGAGGGCAAGAGCGAGGGGGCTGTATTTATGCACTCTTTAGTGTATCAACATTATCAGCGATTTAGTTCTCCATTTTGCTTAGAATCTTATCCATTTTTTCTTTTAATACTTCGGCAGTAAAAGGTTTTACGACATAATTGCTGACTCCTGCTTTTATCGCTTCTACAACCTTTTCCTTTTCCGCCTCCGCTGTTACCATTAAGATAGGCAGACTTTTTAACTCGGGATCACTCCTAACCTTTCTGAGCAGTCCAATTCCGTCGAGGTTGGGCATGTTCCAATCTGAGACCACAAATTTGAAATTGCCGCTTTTAAGTTTTATAAAAGCCTGCTCCCCATCTTCTGCTTCTTCAATGTTTTCAAAACCTATCTGTTTTAAGATATTTTTAACAATTCGCCTCATGGTGGCAAAATCATCCACAACCAATATTTTCATTTTATAATCAGGCATTGCTGCCTCCTTTCTTAAACATCCCTTTTAATATTTCTTTTATATTAATAGCTACCACATCAGCTGTCACGGGCTTTACAAGATATGCGCTTGCGCCTGCCTCCATCGCCTTTTCTCTTTCCTCAGGGTCAGCCTCTGTAGTAACCATCAGGACTGGAATATGTAATGTGTTAGGGTCTGCCTTCAGGGTTTTAACCAATTCAATGCCGTCCATAAACGGCATATTAAGGTCTGACATTATAAGATTTACATCGTGGGATGCGAGCTTTTCGATAGCATCAAGCCCGTTTTCTGCAGAGACTACATCAAATCCTTTTGCTTTTAGATATAAACCTAATATTTTTCTTGTTGTCTGACAATCATCCACAACCAATATTTTCATAATTTATGCCCTCTGATATACAACTACTTTATTTATTACAACAGGTTTAAGTGCCCTCGTAACATTATGAAGGCTTTCAGATAAGCCGATAATCAAATAACCGCCGGGCTTAAGGCTGTCATAAAGAAGCGAGACCGCCTTTTTCTTTGCTTTATCATCAAAATAAATAAGGACATTTCTACAAAATATGACATCCCTCCCGGTTACTAATCTCATCTTTCGCTCATCTACCAGATTTATGTTCATGAATTTGACGGTATTTTTTACAATGGGAGATAGTTCATAGTTTTGCCCATTAGGCTTAAAATATTTTTTTAGATACTGCATTGGGATATTTCTGATGGAATATGAATTGTAGGTCGCTTTTTGGGCTGACTCTATTGTTCCATCACTTATGTCTGAACCGATTATTTCCTTTTTAAGACTGTATCCCTTTTCTATTAATAACATTGAAAGGGTGTAAGGCTCTTCGCCGGTAGAACATGCAGCAGACCAGATTGCTATATCTTTTGAACCCTGCTTTTTAATAATTGCAGGCACTATATGGTCAATAAATACATCGAGCTGCTGCGTTTCCCTGAAAAAGAAGGTTTCATTTGTTGTAACTGCATCAAATAGTTTTGTAAGCTCATCAGTAGAATTGCCATAAAGCAAAAGATATAAATAATCTTCATAGCCGCTTAATTTTTTTTCCTGAATCCTTTTTGTGAGTCTGTTTTCGAGAAGATATTTCTTGGAGTCAGCAATAAAAATGCCGCTCTTTTCATATATAAAATCACGCAACTGTTTAAATGTGTTATCCTGCAGAGCTTTCATAAACTGCCTTCCATTTCTTGCGCTTTCTGTCTTATTGCTGGAACTTTATGATTCAACAAAGGTTTCAATAT
The DNA here is from genome assembly GCA_037445375.1 of Nitrospirota bacterium. Classification (GTDB taxonomy): domain Bacteria; phylum Nitrospirota; class Thermodesulfovibrionia; order Thermodesulfovibrionales; family Dissulfurispiraceae; genus DYHD01. The sequence continues at coordinate 38,035 of JBBIKS010000009.1, forward strand.
AGCAGAAATATCAAAGTTGTTATTAAAAGCAATTTCAGATAGAGCATCAATCGTTGTAAGCACTATAGGGATTTCATCAGACTTGAGCATCGGTTTAATATATTCAATCATATTGGTATTCAAAGAATGACCAAGAGCCTTTATGGCATAAATCCTAACCCAGACATCACTATCATTCAACATCGGCAAAATTTCATCTATACAGCATTTTTTATTTCCAAGAGCCATTAATGCTGCCTTTTTGATCTCTATATTATCGTCCTTTAATGCTGTAATAAGATTTTCATTAGCTTTTTCATCCTCAACCATACCAAGACTGCTAATGGCAGAAAGCTTGACATTCAAGTCCGGGTCTTTGATAAGCGTAATCAGAATTTCTATATCTGATGCATATCTGGCAATTATATCCTTTATTGGGGCATCGAAATCATTCAGACGGCTGAAGACTTCCTGCGGGTCGATAGCCAAAATTGCCTTTACTATTTCTTCTTTCACATCTCCGTATATCTCTTTCTCGAGTAATTTTAAAAGGTTGTCTATGATGGCACTATCTCCGATCTTTCCGAGGGCTGAAACAGAGTATTTCCTGACATGGCTGTCTTCATCTTCACAAGCATCCATGAATAACTGACCGGAATCCTCACTATCCATCTCTTTCAGTGCCTTGATACTTGCTCTTTTAACATCTCTCAAATTATCCTCAAAAAGTTTTATTAAATAAGGCACGGCAGCTTTACAATTTTGGTCTTCTATTATCTCAATGGCAAGAGCTTTAGCCCTATATTTAATCTTTGGATTATTTAATATATCTATAAGGGGCTGGGAGCAATCGAAGCCTTTTAGATTCTCTTTAATGGCATAAAGTATATCCATTTCATCGGGCATGGATGGATCGAGCGATCCTGCAATATCCAATATGACCGGTATCGCAGCGGACTCCTGTAAAGCAACAAGACCATTTAATGCTATCAGTCGATCAGACCATTCACCATTGATATAGATATCCATGAGAATATCTTTTCCGCCAGGCATGTCTGTAACTGCTCCAATCATAAGAAGACTTTTGATCGCAGCAGTTTTTTCGAATCCGTCCGCTCTCAAAAAATGCCTTAATAAGTATTTCTCAGATGATGGGAAACCCATTTTTCCAAGGGTCTCAATAGCGCTATATCTAAGGGTTTCAGAGTCGCTATCAAGCAAGGAGGCAATAGCTTCAATACTTGATTCATCCTTCATTATGGAAAGCGCCTCCAAAACAGAAAAACAGACCCATTCGTCATCTGCAAGGGCTTTTATTAATTGCGGAATTGCCTTTTTATACTCAAAAAACCCTAATGCCTTAGCCGCAGATGCCCTCACGTTTGCATTTTTGTCTTCCTGAAGCAAGATTATTAAATCATCCAGATAATCGCAATGATTTATTTCTATTATTAGGTCAATAGCAAATTTTCTGACATCGTCATCCTTATCCTTAAGAAGATGGCGAAGCAAAGGGACCGTCTCATGCCCAATCTCCTTCAGAATTATCATTGCCGTATTTCTTAAAAATGCATCTTCCCGCAAAAGCGGCAGCAACATATAAGCAGTCGTCTCACCGCCTATAGACATAAGAGATCTCATTGCGGCATCCTGCACCCCTGCATTATGGTCTCTTAAAGCCCTTATAAGTGAATAAACAGCCCTCTCATCAGCATCTGATAATGCCTCTGCCGCCGCACGTCTTTTTGAATCTTTTGGATCTGAAAGGTTTCTTATATGTTTTAAAACATTTTTTCCCAATATATCCCCCTCCCACGCAATATGTGCATATTTATATTATCGGAATTTTAAAAAAAATCTTTAATTTTGTTTTCTATCCACCAGTCTTGCCTTCATCCAGATTAGTGCTTTATTATGCAGTTGGCATATTCTGCCTTCGCTCATATCCATGACTTGAGAAATTTCCCTCATTGTCAACTCATCCCAGTAATAGAGGGACAAGATAAGTTTTTCTTTCTCCGGCAATTCATCTATAATGCCCGCAAGCCATTTTTGTTTATCTTTGTCTTCAAGTTTTTTTATAGGATTAATTGAAGATTTATCAGGTATGATTTCTGCCAAGCTAATCTCCTCGCCGTTAGCCTGTCTCTCAGAAAACTCCTCTATACTGAATATGGTCACAACTTGCGCTCCCTGCACTGCTTCATAATATTCATCGAGGGTTAAATCAAGGGCCTCTGCAATTTCCTCATCTTCAGGCACTTCCCCTAAGTCTCTTTGCATTTGCTTGCATATATTGTTTAGCATCATGATCTTATTTTTTTGGGATTTCGATATGGGGTTAAAACGATCAAGCTCATCCAGCATAGCTCCCTTTATTCTATACTTAACAAAAGTCAAAATTTTTCCCTCATCTTCATTGAATCTGTCTATCGCCTCCAGAAGTCCTACAATTCCTACACTCATAAGGTCATCAAGAGTTAATTGCTGCGGCAGCCGCCATGCTAATCTCAATGCAGTATATTTAATATAAGGAAGCAGTTCCTCAATCAGCCGATCTTTCTCTGCTTCACTCAGCTCTTTTTGGCTTGAACGGTTTTTTTTTGTTTTCTGTTTCATATATAAAAATTATTTAGAGTCTGTTTATAAACCACCTATTCCGCACCCCCCTCCCCTCAAGCAAGGAGCTTATTTATCAACCCTCCCTCTTGACGGGGAGGGCGGGGTGAATTGAGACTTTATAAACAAACTCTATTTACTCCCGGCAGCAGTTAGAAGATTACCTATGAAAAACTGCAATGATCCCTTTATTTTTCCTTCCATATTCAATATCTTAGGTGCAAGTTCAGTTATCTTTCTTGAAGCTGCAGAATTAGGGTAGATATCAATAAATGCCCTCTGCCTTTTGACAGCCTTTTTTACCGACTCATCAAACGGGATATAACCCAAATAATCAATAGATACATTAAGAAACCTCTCCGTTGTTACAGATAATCTTTTGAATATCTCCATCGCTTCATCGTATCCGTTTACTGAATTTATCAGCACATTAAACTTTCTTTCCTGATAACGGGTGGAAAGAACCTTTATAAGGGCATAGGCATCCGTCACGGCTGTAGGCTCCGGCGCTGTAATAATAATTATCTCTTGAGCTGCTACACAAAAGAATGCAACATTTTCAGATATGCCTGCCGCTGTATCAATAAGCAATATATCCACTTTGCCGTCAAAAGAATCAAATTCCCCTAATATCTTTAATCTTTGAAATTCATCCAGCGATGTAAGCTCTTGAATGCCGGAGCTTGCAGGCAATATCTTTATGCCATAGGGACCCTCTGCAACAACATCCTGCAGAGACATCTGCCCGTTTAATACATGCTGAATATTATATTTAGGAGCCATTTGTAATAAAACATCAATATTGCTGAGGCCTAAATCTGCATCAAGAATCATAACTTCATTGTCGAGCCTTCTTAGAGCTATTGCAAGATTTGCAACAATATTGCTTTTTCCAACTCCTCCTTTGCCGCTTGAGACTGCTATTGTTGTAATATTTTTTTTTCGTTTCATTTCATTCCCGACCTTCAGCATGCTTGCAGCCTCTTGTTCAATATAAGATCTGAGATGCACTCAGATGATGGAAACTCAATATCATCTGGTACCTTTTGCCCTGTTGTTAAATATGCAACAGGCTTGTGATAAGTCATTAAAAGGTTATACAAAGAGCCGAACCTCACTGCCTCATCAACTTTAGTAAAAGCGATGCATGAGATAGGCAGTTTTTTGTAAAACTTGTATGTCTGTTGCATAAACTCATCATCGCTATTCGCACTTATCAATAGATGAAGCTCTATATTGCTATCTGAGAGACAAATATTGGCAAGGAATTTGTTATATTCTTCATCTCTTGGATTTCTCCCCATTGTGTCAATAAAGATTACATCTTTGTTTCTTAGAAACCTTGAAATTCCATCTTTTACGGTATCTTGGCTTGATGCAATGTATAACGGTATTCCCATAATTCTTGCGTATATTCTAATCTGCTCACATGCGCCTATGCGGTAAGTATCAAGATTTATTATCCCAACTCTTTTGCCTTCCTTTAATGATTTGGCAGAAAGTTTAGCGATAGTAGTGGTTTTGCCGACCCCAGTAGGTCCAACAAGCATAATTATTTTGCTGTTTCTTGAGTTGTCTTTAACCATCAATTGATGTTTCATAAGATAGATAATATCATCAAGGCTTTCAGCTTTTTTAGAGAGATTTAATGCATAGTCCTCTTTTATTGAACACTTCCTGAGAAAATTGAACAAATCTTTTTTTTCGATTTTTTGGGGCGGTATTTGTTCAACTGCTTTATCGCATGGAGGGGTTGCCTGTTCAACAGTCTTATTATAGCTGCCCTGTTCAGATGCCGGATATGAATAATGTTCTTCAATTTTTTTGTTGTCATCTCTATTATTCTTGTATAGAGAAGCAAGGTTAGAATGAGCAAACTTGCCCGAGATGCCCGAGATAAAAGATGGCCTCACCTTTTCAGCTGAACCCTTTGTTAAAAAATCATTGTCATAGTCAATTGCAGAGGTGATTTCAACATAAGATAGGCTGCCTTTCTTTTCCTCAGAAGATAGTATGACGGCATTATCCCCGAATTCCTTTTTTATCATTTCGAGGGCTTCCTTATAGGTTTTTGCGGTAAATTTTTTAATCTTCATATTTCACTACTCCTGTTGTATGTAATTTCACAGACGGAGCAATTTCAGCGCTTGAAAGGATAACAATAGACGGTATAAACCTTTCAATTATCTTTCTCAAGAATCTCCTGACATGCTGAGAGCAGAGAATGATCGGCTGAGCTCCTTTGAATTTTTCCTCAAGGACAGACCTTTCAATTGCCCGTATAAGTTTATTGAGGACATCCGGGCTTATAGCGCCGCCTGCATCAATCGCCCGAGACAGTGCTATCTCAAATTCAGGATCTAAAGAAACTACATATATAGCGCCGTCCTGCCCCATATATTGTTTCGTTATAAACCTTGAGAGTGTCTGCCTGACATATTCCGTCAATATTTCGACATCCTTAACTGTCGGAGCATAGTCTAATAAGGTCTCAAGAATGCTGACCAAATCATTAATTGGCACTTTTTCTCTCAGCAAACTCTGCAATATCCTTTGAAGCCCCCCAAGTGAAATCATTGATGGGATAAGTTCATCAACTAATTTTGGATAAGTGCGGGATATCTTATCGAGAAGCGCCTGTACCTCTGTCCTCGTGAGGAGTTCCCATGAATGCGATCTGATCAGTTCAGTTATGTGAGTAGCAATTACCGTCGCAGGGTCAACTACCATATAACCCCTTGCCTGTGCCTTCTCAATCTCTTTGTCATCAATCCAGTATGCAGGCAGACCGAATACTGGCTCCTTTGTAGGTATTCCCTCAATCTTGTCAGCCTCTTTTGAGACAACTGCAAGATGGTAGCCCGTCATCACCTCACCCTTGGCAACCTCGATTCCCCTTATAAAAAAACTGTATTCATGTGGTCTCAGTTGAAGGTTGTCTTTTATATGAATTGCTGGAACAACAAAACCTAATTCTGAGGCAATCTGCCTTCTCATAGCTTTTATTTTATTAAGAAGCGCCCCTCTCTCTGATTCTACCAGCGGGATCAATCCATATCCTATCTCAAATGTAAGAGGCTCTATTTCTATCAATGTCTCGATAGGTGCCTCATCTTCTGTCGGTTCAGGCACTTGCTCTTTTTTTTCATCCGGCAATGGAGGTCGCGATACAGCATAAGCTATTGCTGCTGAGACGGCAGACAGGACAAAGAATGGTATATTAGGCAGTCCCGGGACAAGACCAAGTGATAGCATTATTCCAGATGTTGCAACGAGTGTTTTAGGGCTAAGAAATATCTGGCGCGTTATATCCTTTCCCAAATCTGATTCACCGCCAGCCCTGCTTATCACGATACCGGCAGCGGTAGATATTAAAAGAGTAGGTATTTGAGACACTAAACCATCGCCGATTGTCAGAATTGTATATGTCTGGGCAGCTTCAGCAAAAGGCATTCCTTTTTGGAGAGTGCCTATTATTAAACCACCGACAATATTAATGACTGTTATGATCAGCCCTGCAATGGCATCGCCCCTAACGAATTTGCTTGCACCATCCATTGCACCGTAGAAGTCCGCTTCCTGAGAGATCATTGACCTTCTTTTTCTTGCCTCTGCTTCATCAATTAATCCAGCGTTAAGATCAGCATCTATCGCCATTTGTTTGCCCGGCATAGCATCAAGGGTGAACCTTGCGGCTACCTCTGCAATCCTTCCAGAACCCTTAGTGATAACAACAAAATTAACAATAATCAATATCAAAAAGATCGTGAAGCCTACTGCATAATTGCCCCCTACCACAAAGCTTCCAAATGACTTTATTACATCACCTGCGGCTTCAATACCTTCATTACCCTTCAATAATATCAGTCTTGTAGAGGCAACATTGAGTGCCAGCCTGAATAGAGTTATAATAAGCAGTATCGAAGGGAATACTGAAAAATCAAGGGGTTTTCTAATGCAGACAGCCGATATCATAATAACGATAGCAAGGGAAATGGATATTGAGAGAAAGATATCGAGCATAAAAGATGGAATAGGGAGTATCATCAGCCCAAGAAGCCCAACAACACTGATAGCTACTATAATATCCCCTCTTTGATTGATGAACTTTTTGATTTCCATTATGCTGCACCTTTCATTTTATAAATGTATGCGAGTATCTTTGCGACCGCCTTATAAAGATCCTCAGGTATATATGAGTCAATTTTGAGCTTAAAAATCGCTCTTGCAAGCGGTACATCTTCAATTACAGGTATGCCGTGCTTGTCAGCTATTTCCTTAATTTTTTCAGCAATTAAACCGGCTCCTTTAGCTACTATCTTTGGAGCTGACATCTCGTTTCTCTTGTATTGCAAGGCAACTGCAAGATGAACAGGGTTTGTTATTACTACAGTAGCTTTTGGCACTTCCTGCATCATCCTCCTTCTGGCAATCTCCCTCTGTATGCTTTTTATTCTCGCCTTTATCAACGGGTCTCCTTCGGTTTCCTTGTGTTCTTCCTTCAACTCTTCCTTAGACATTCTGATAGAACGCGCAAATCTCCATCTCTCAAATAAATAATCGAGTATTGCAACTATAAAAAAAGTCAAAAATGCAATAATTACAGCCTTTGTTGCAAGATTAAAGGTAATATCCCGTATTGATTGAATATCAAAGGTAATAATTGAAGGAGTGATATATATCATGCCGCTTATAATAAAGAAACAAACTAAAGCGCCTACTGTAAATTTAAAAAATGTCTTGAAAAGCTCTACCAAGCCTTCTTTAGAAAATATTCTCTTGAATCCGTTGATAGGGTTCATCTTTTCAAATTCAAGCTTTATGGGCTTCAAGATAAATCCCCCCTGCATAATGCCTGAAAAAAGAGCAAAGGCAAAAGAAATCGCAAAGAAAGGCATCAGAATTAAAAGCGTCTCTACCGTACCAAAACGCATAACCGCAATAACATCTGTGCCGTAACTGAGTCTTAGAAGTTTGATGGTCAACTCTGAAATGTTTTTTATAAAATCACCCCCGACTATATAAAACATCAGAATCACCCCTCCGACTGTTATCAGCGAGATAAGTTCACGGCTTCTTGCAACCTGCCCTTTTTCACGAGCCTTTTGCTTTCTTCGGGGCGTTGCTTGTTCGGTTTTTTCTTGATATTCAGCCATCTATCCCCTCGCAAGGGCTAAAACCCGCGCCATTTCGTCCCTGACAGATCCAATATTATCTGCAAGCACATTAATAAAGACGGGAATGCTGATAAGCATCACAAAGAAGCCAACAAATATAAAAACCGGATATCCAATAAAAAAGATATTCATCTGAGGGGCAGCCTTATAAAGGAAACCAAGAACTATATTCAATACAAACATTATGATTACAACAGGTGCGCTTAGCTTGAGAGCTAATATGAAAAGATTTGAGCCGCCTGAAATTGCCCTTGTAAGAAGGTTCTCTGTGTGAATGTTTCCGGGTTGAAGTATTTCATAGCTTTTTACAAAAACATATATTAGGTCATGATGTGCATCAACAGTTAGAAAAATCAGCATAGCAGTAAGCCCATAAAACCTCGCCACTTCGGTTGATTGTCCTATTTCTGGATTAAACGTTGTAGCAATTGAAAGTCCCATTACATTGCTCATTATCTGTCCCGCCATCTCGACAGCCATAAAGATTGCCCTCGCAGCCATGCCCAAGAGTATGCCAAAAAGAACCTCCTGCATTACAAGAAATGGCAGATCTGGAAGCGCTATTTTTACTTCAACTATCGGCGCTAAAACAAAGGCAATTACAACAACAAGGCCTATCTTAAACTGCAGCGGCAGATTCCTGCTGCTGAAAACAGGCAGAAAGCTCATTACTATGCTAGTTCTCAGCAAGATGAACAGAAATGATGGCAGATATTTTGAAAAAATCTCAGGACCCATTGTTTATCTCTTATTTTATATATACTGGAATATTTTGAATAATATTCACGGTGAATGTTATCAGGGTATTTGAAATCCAAGGAAAAAATATAAATAAACATATAAACACGGCTATAATCTTGGGGACAAAGGTAAGGGTAAACTCCTGTATCTGTGTAACTGCCTGAAAAATACTTATTAGAAGTCCTACAAGCAGGCTTACGAAAAGTATAGGACCTGCGGCGAGCAGAATCGTCTTCAATGCCTCAGCTGATATTGCTCTTGCCATATCTACGGTCATTGAAAACTCCTTACAAGAGAGCCAACCACAAGATTCCAGCCGTCTACAAGCACAAAAAGCAAGAGCTTAAATGGGAGTGAAATAAGCACAGGAGGCAGCATCATCATTCCCATTGATAGAAGTATGCTCGATACAACCATGTCAATTATCAAAAAGGGTAGATAAATAAGAAAGCCTATTTCAAAGGCGGTCTTTAACTCACTTATAGCGAATGCTGGAACCAGAACCCTAAGGGGTATCTCTTCAGGCGTTTTGGGGAGTTGTTCTTTGTTTATATCTAAAAACAGTGCAATATCTTTTTGGCGGGTCTGTTTGAGCATAAAGTCCTTGATAGTAGGTTCCGCTTTAATTAATGCATCTTCAATGCTTATCTGTTTAGCTATATAAGGCTTTATGGCATCTTTTGCAATTGTATCCAAAGGCTGCGACATAATAAAAAGGGTCAGAAAAAGAGATAGTCCGATTATCACAGGGTTTGGCGGTATCTGCTGGCCGCCCAGAGCCTGGCGGAGAAATGATAATACGATAACAATTCTCGCAAAAGAGGTAAACATAATAAGCATCGCCGGCAGCAGCGAGAGAAAACTTATGAGCAGAAATACATTTACTATCGGATCATTTAGGTTCATACAAACCTTCCTTTAGATTTTTGAGTTTTACAAGTTTTTCGCCCATCTCCCTGACTGAATCGGCTTCTAGTTCCTTTTCATGGTAAGTCTTTAATAATTTTAAATCCGTTGGTGTAATACCAACCAATAGAATCTCTTTGCCAATACCAAGCGCCACAATGGCTTTTTTAGGACCAAATGACTGATAAGAAAGTATGCTCATGATGCCCGGCTTTGATTGTCTCTTCTTTATGAAAAAACTTATAAAAAAAAGTAGCCCCACAACGACTGCAAGAGCGATTGCCATTTGAATATATAAATCCATCATTTCAGATGCCTGATCCTCTCTGACGGACTCACAATGTCTGTAAGTCTTACGCCAAATTTTTCATTTACTACGACCACCTCGCCGCGTGCGATAAGCCTTCCGCTTACTATCACTTCCATAGGTTCTCCTGCAAGTTTTTCTAACTCAACAACAGAGCCTTGCCCCAGCTGCAACAAGTCCTTGATCTGCATTCGAGTCCTTCCAAGCTCAACGCATACCTCAAGGGGAATATCGAGTAAAAAATCAATATCTCTTACATGAGGTGCATCCTTTTTTTCATCTTTAAAGTCTTCGAAAGCAGCATCTTCAGCTTCATATTCACGGGCTTTATCCATCGAAATCTCCTCACTGAAAAATTTTGGTTATCTTTATCGCTTGATTGCCCCTGCTATAACCGGGCAAGCCGGCATAAAGAGGACTTCCTTCAACCTTAATGAGTATGTCATCTTTGATTGAGTTGCTAAGTGTCATGACGCTCCCAACCTCAAGATTCAACAGGGACTCAAGGTTCAATTTTGTTCTCCCTAATTCTGCGACAACTTCTATATTGGAGCCCATTAAAGACTCCTTAATCTTTTCAGACCATCTCTTGTCAAGTTCAAATTTATCGCTCTGTATCGCTGAATAGAGTTTTTCCTTAACAGGCTCGATCATGGAGTATGGAATGCAAAAGTAAATCTTTCCATCAAATTCTTCTATCTCTAATTGAATCGTGATCTTTATTACTATCTCGCTTGGTGTTACAATAGTTACCAATTGGGGGTTCATTTCAGAACCAACCAGTTCTGGTTCAATCTCTGAAATTCCGCTCCATGCACTTGCAAAATCCTTGAGAGCTACGTTCACGACTTTTTTTATTATTCTTTGCTCTATTGATGTAAAAGCCCTGCCCTCAGACTTGACGAATTTGGCAGAACTGCTCCCAAAAAAGAACTCAACGAATGCAAACACAACAGGGGCTTCTATAAGAAAAATGGCATAGCCTTTTAAAGGATTTATTTTAAAGATATTAATATTTGATGGAAAAGGTATGGTTCTCATAAATTCACCAAATTTTATAATCTCAGAGCCTTGCACATTAGTATCAACATGCCGCATAAGAAGGTTTGTTATAGAATTTCTATAAAATCTTGCGAATCTCTCGTTTGATATCTCAAGTCCGGGCATTCTACCTCTGACAATACGCTCCTGAGTCGTAAAATCATAGGGTCTTATACCTGCAAGGAGCTTATCCCTTGCTGTATCCGTATCAATATCACCGGACTGGACTCCTTTAAGTAGCGCGTCTATTTCATCTTGTGATAGCAGGTCGTCTGTCATTGCATTACGAATTCCGTGAAATAAAGGTTTTTAAATACATCTTTCCCTATTGCCTGATTAGCCCTAAGCAATATCTCATCTTTGAGAAGAAATTTACCCTCAGGGCTTGATAGAGATTCTGCAGACTTGCTGCTAACAAGGGTGATGATGGCATCCCTCAACTGCGGAATCTTTTCGGTGACGGTAGGCTGTGTCGCAGCATCGTTAAGTTCGAGTTGAATGGTTAGCTTAAGAAACCTTCCATGTTCCGCTAGATTTAGAATAAATGGTTCCAAGGGCATCATAGCGGTCTTGACCTTGCTTTTTTCTGCTTTTTGCTGCGTCTCGCCTGATTTATCCTTACCGCTGAAAAACATGGTATAAGCAAAAACACCGCCGCCTATGAGAACTATAAGGGCAACGGCTGCTATTATAATAATCAGTTTCTTTTTAGAACCTTTTTTCTTAGTTTCCTTCTGCTGTTCATCTGATACCTCACTATTGATTTCTTCTGCCATATAGCTTGCCTCCAATCCAGATAAAATAACTCCAATGTTTAATCAAGGATTGTGCCAAGAAAGGAAGACTGAGTAGGCAAGCCATTTTAGCTTAAAAAATGCAAAAGTGCGGTTTGTATAAAAAACGCTGGAACAGAGAAATTCCATTATCAAAACTATCACCAAAAGAGCACTGACAAATTGAAACATATAGGTTTAATCATCTAAATCTGGGTTTGCAGCTTCAAAGTCAGAATTCTATCGTTTTTTTGATGAGAATCCATTTTAGCGTCAAAGAAATGACTGCACGAGATAAATTTAACCTAAATTGAGTGATTTCATTGGTAAACCCATGATAGACGGGACTGCTGTCCTATAAAATGGCTCATTAATGATGATTCGCGGGGGCAGGCATCCCGCCTACCATTAGAGAGATTTATCTAAGGAATAGCTCAATTTCGGTTTGAGACAGGATGGTTGCTGGAAAGGGTAAAAAATGGTGAATACTATTTTTCATCAGGTTCAGAAACTTGCTCGATATCTTTGATTATAGCCTTAACCTCATCCTCTGTGCTTTTTAATTTACTCCTGCAGAATTTACAAAGGTAGTCAGCCCTCTTAACCTTATCTGTGAGCATGTCAACATCAACCTCTTCGTTTTCTATTTGATATACTATGACTTCCAGTTCAGCTATGGCATCATTGTATGAAAGTTTTTTAGCCTGCTTCATTTGCTTTGTCCTCCAGTGCCTCAATCTTGCTCGTTATTAATCCTTTATATAACTTAGTTTGTATTAAAACATCTGCTTCAAGTGCATCTATATTTTTGAGCGCCCTGCTTTTAAAATAAGTGATAGAGTAACCTCTTTTTAATACATTTATAGGATCAAGATAGTGTATAGCCCGCTCCATTTGAGCCAATTTATTAAATCGTGATGTCAACATGGTGTTTATTGCAGACTGCAGATCTTTCTGATTTGATGAAAGCAGGGTGCGTCTCAGTTCAATATATGTTTTATTTGCAGATTTCAACTTGTGAGTGATTATATTAATCTTGCCGATGTTCTTAGCATTTGCCTGCAATACTGCGTTAATCAATCCCTGTGAGGCATTCTTTAGCCTGTGGCTTTCGTCTCTGAGCAGATTCTCGGTATGTTTGATAAGCCTTCTTTGAGAATCAATAACCCTTTCTTCAAAACCCCTGACTCCAGAAATAATGAACTCAGCCACTGCTGTCGGGGTCTTCATTTTAGTATGGGCAACCATGTCAGAAATCGTATCATCCCTTTCATGCCCGATACCTGTAATAACCGGTAAAGGGAATTGTGCAATTTCTGCTGCAAGTCCATAACTATCAAAATAACTCAAATCTATTTGGGAGCCGCCGCCTCTTATTATGACCGCTAAATCGAAGTCGGTTTGTTGTTTTCTTATTTCCCGTAATGCATTTATAATAGATTTTTCAACTTCATCGCCTTGCATAAATGCAGGAAAGAGCTTGGGTCTGAATTTATAGCCGTATATGTTACTTTCAATGTGATTGATAAAATCACCATAGCCTGCTGCAGACGGCGATGATACTATAGCAATCCTTTGTGGAACAAGCGGCAAGGTCAGAGACTTGTTGAGATCTATGATTCCTTCATTATGAAGACGGGCGATTATCTCTCTCTTTTTGCGGGACATCTCGCCGAGGGTGTATGTGGGGTCTATATCTTTTATATTAAGGCTAAGTCCATATACCTCATGAAATGAGACGGCTGCAAAAAAGAGCATCCTCATGCCCTCCTTGAGGAATTCGCCGCTTTCCTTTACAAACTTTAAAGAGAGCCTTCTGTAATCATAAGCCCAGATGTTAGCCCTAATCTGAGTAACGATCCTCGCATCCTGCTTCTCTACGAGTTCGAGGTAGCAGTGTCCCTTCTGGTTTGGGCGCAAATCAGCTATCTCAGCGACTACCCAGTAAGAATTAGGCAAGGAGACTGCTATTGACTCCTTGATGACTTGGGCAAGCTCTAAAAGGGTAATCGGTTTTAAGCTACTTGATCTCAGCATGATATTTCTGTATTGATTTAACAGCTCCATGCCCTTTGCGATATGCCTCAATCCCTCTTGCGGCAGCAGATGCAGCAGCTATAGTTGTAATGTAAGGGATTTTATATTTAATGGCTGCTTTTCTAATATATGAATCATCTACCTTGCCCATCTTGCCGCTTGGGGTATTGATTATAAGCCTGATTTCCTTATTCTTGATGGCATCTACGACATTTGGACGCCCCTCGTGTATCTTATCAATAAGTTTAACGTTTATTCCTTTTTCACTTAAAAACTTGTGCGTGCCCTTTGTTGACATTATCTGAAAACCAAGTTGTTCAAAACGTTTTGATAATTGTAAAGCTGAAATTTTATCTTCATCAGATACAGTTATCAGGATTGTTCCTTCAGTCGGAAGTTTCTGAAATGCGGACTCCTCTGCCTTATAAAATGCCAATCCAAATGAATCAGCCATTCCAAGCACCTCTCCGGTTGCACGCATCTCAGGTCCTAATATTGGGTCAACTTCTGGAAACATACTAAACGGAAAGACAGATTCTTTTACACCAAAATGACTAAAATGCCTAACGCTGGTATTTAGGTCTGAAAGTTTCTTATTCAGCATTAATTGTGTAGCATAGCGTGTCATCGGTATGTTGCAGACCTTTGAAACGATTGGGACAGTCCTTGAGGCGCGAGGATTTGCCTCGAGCACATAAACTGTGTTTTCTGAGATCGCATACTGCACATTTATCAGCCCTACAACGTTAAGCTCAATAGCAATTTTCTTAGTATATTCATAAATAGTCTCGATATGCTGTGTTGGTATGCTGATAGGAGGAATTACGCAGGCTGAATCACCTGAGTGAATTCCTGCAAGCTCAATATGCTCCATCACAGCAGGGACAAACGCACCTGTGCCGTCAGAGATTGCATCAGCCTCTGCCTCAATGGCATTTTCCAAAAATTTATCAATTAATATAGGTCTGTCAGGGGTAATATCAACCGCACCCTTCACATAATGTACAAGCATTTCTCTGTCATGAACTACCTCCATACCCCTCCCACCCAAAACATATGATGGACGAACCATCAGGGGGTATCCAATCCTTTCAGCAATCTTAAAGGCTTCATCGAGTGTGCTTGCCATACCAGAATCTGGCATAGGAATCCCGAGCTTTGTCATCATCTTTTTGAATCTGTCTCTATCTTCGGCAAGATCTATTGTCTCAGGCGAAGTGCCCAAAATCTTTACACCTGCCTCTGATAATTGCCTGACAATATTAAGGGGCGTCTGCCCGCCAAATTGAACAATTACGCCTTCAGGTTTTTCCTTTTCATAAATGCTCAAAACATCCTCGACAGTAATCGGCTCAAAATATAATTTATCCGAAGTATCATAATCTGTAGAGACTGTCTCGGGGTTGCAATTTACCATAATCGTCTCATAACCCTCGTCTCTAAGTGTGAAAGCTGCATGAACACAGCAGTAATCAAACTCGATGCCCTGTCCAATACGATTGGGACCGCCGCCAATCACCATTACTTTCTTTCTATCGGTGTATTTAACCTTATTTTCTGCATTGTAAGTAGAATAGTAATAATAATAAGCATTTTCTATCCCGCTCACAGGCAGCGGCTCCCACGCATGAGATATCCCTAAAGCCTTACGGGCATCCCTGATATCCCCTTCTGCTATGCCAAGAAGCTGGCTTAGATATTTATCTGCAAAACCATCTTTCTTAGCCTTGGCAAGTAGTTCTTTAGGGAGTTGCTTGCCTTTGTATTTAAGAATTTCCTCCTCAAGTTCAACAAGTTCCTTCATCTGCTGAATAAACCATGACTTTATAAAGGTCTTTTCATGGAGGGCTTCTACTGATGCCCCTTTTCTGAGAGCTTCATACATTATAAATTGCCTCTCACTTGTAGGGAATGAGAGCATTTCTAAGAGTTCATCGAGGGATTTTTGATTAAAATCTTTTACAAAGCCTAAACCATACATCCCTGACTCTAAAGACCTGATTGCCTTATTAAGGGCTTCTTTGTATGTCCTGCCTATGCTCATGACCTCGCCCACTGCGCGCATTTGGGTCCCGAGCTTATCCTCGACTCCCTGAAACTTCTCAAAAGCCCACCTTGGAAATTTGACAACCACATAATCTCCCCATGGAGTATATTTATCGAGAGTGCCTTCCCTCCAGTAAGGGATTTCATCAAGTGTAAGTCCTGATGCTAAAAGGGCGGAAATAAGGGCGATAGGGAATCCCGTTGCTTTTGACGCAAGGGCTGATGACCGCGATGTTCTTGGGTTAATCTCAATAACAACTACATCGCCCGTCTTGGGATTATGTGCAAACTGTATATTAGTGCCGCCGATAACTCCAATAGTCTCAACTATATTGTATGAATATTTTTGCAAACGTTTTTGCAATTCTTCGCTGATAGTCAACATTGGGGCGGTGCAAAATGAATCACCCGTATGGACGCCCATCGCATCAACATTTTCGATAAAACAAACGGTTATCATCTGGTTTTTAGCATCTCTGACAACCTCAAGCTCCAGCTCTTCCCAGCCAAGAACTGATTGTTCCACCAAAATCTGTCCAATCGGACTTGCCGCAATTCCCCTGCTTGCTACCGTTCTTAATTCTTCAAAATTATAGACAAGCCCACCTCCAGTTCCGCCCATTGTATAAGCTGGGCGTATGACAACTGGAAAGCCAAGCTTCTTGGCAATTTCTTCAGCTTCATCCACAGTGAATGCCGGCTCACTTGTAGGCATGGGTATGCCAAGTTTATTCATTAATTCCTTGAAAATAATCCTGTCTTCACCGCGATCAATGGCATCCGCTTGAACACCTATAATCTTTACTCCATGTGACTGAAGCACCCCCCTTCTTGAAAGCTCTGCAGTCAGGTTAAGCCCGGTCTGTCCGCCAAGATTTGGAAGTATCGCATCCGGTCTTTCTTTTGCGATTATCTCAGTGATAACCTCGGCAGTAAGAGGCTCGATATAGGTAAAATCGGCTATTTCGGGGTCGGTCATTATTGTTGCGGGATTTGAGTTGACTAAAACTATCTCATATCCAAGAGATCTCAATGCTTTACATGCCTGTGTCCCTGAGTAATCAAATTCACATGCCTGCCCTATGATAATAGGTCCTGAACCAATAATAATTACTTTCTTGATATCATCCCTTTTTGGCATAAATGTCACGCTCCATTTAAGTTATACTAAAGTTAAAAAATTACTAAATCATAATGGGAGAGTTAATAAAGACTTGTAATTATCAACTTTTTTAGCGGCTTAAAGTATACTTTATCCATGATTAAGCGGTCAAGTTGAGTCCATTGTCAGAAAAATAGCAAGATAAGAGCGATGAAAGCGACTTTCAAATTACAAGAGTTAAGTAAGATATCACCTAAAAGACGGGATAACCGCTTAAATGAATTAGACTTCTTAAACCCAAATTGAGCGATTTTATTGGCAGCACCATGACAGGCGAGACGCCTGTCCCACAAGTATTTGTGAGTTCTAAGTCTATTTTTCGGCATTATTCAGAAAAACTGAGATGCTAAATAAAAAAATTATACCAGCATCAGTTCCATCTGAAATGACTCTTCTTTTGGGAAATGGATAGGATAGTTATTGTTAAAACAGGCAAAACAATAATTTTCAGGTTGCGGCAAGACTTCTTTAAGTCCATCAATCGTTAAATACGAAAGGCTGTCTGCAGTAATATATTTCCTAATTTCTTCAACCATGTGAGAGGAAGCGATGAGTTCCTGTCTTGTGGGCGTATCAATACCATAAAAACAAGGTCCGATAGTAGGCGGTGAGGCTATGCGCATATGCACCTCTTTAGCGCCTCCGACTTCCCTGACCATTTTAACTATTTTCTTGCTCGTAGTTCCCCTGACTATTGAATCATCCACAACCACAACCCTTTTCCCTTCGAGCAAAGCCCTGACAGGATTAAGCTTTATTTTCACACCAAAGTGCCTTATATTCTGCTTCGGCTCGATAAATGTCCTTCCTATATAATGATTTCTTATAAGCCCAAAATCAAAAGGTATCTGACTCTCTTCAGAAAACCCAATCGCAGCGGGAACGCCGGAATCAGGCACTGGTATTACTAAATCAGCCTCTGGCGCTGCATCACGAGCAAGTATCCTGCCGAAATTCTTTCTTACAGTATTTACGCAGTTGTGATCAAATATAAAGCTGTCAGGACGCGCAAAATAAATAAATTCAAAGACGCAGAAGGCTTTTTTGTTGGTTTGCAGCACATTAAAAGAGTGGAGACCTTTATCGTTGATTACCAATATCTCACCCGGCTCTACATCCCTCATGTAATTAGCACCTATCAGGTCAAATGCGCATGTCTCGGAAGCCACTACATAAGCCCCGTCCACCATGCCTAAGCACAATGGCCTCACACCAAAAGGATCTCTTGCCGCGATAAGCTGTGATTCCTCAAGAAAAAGGACACTAAAAGCGCCCTTAACCTTAGAAAGAGCATCCTTTATTCGTTCAACAGGGTGGTCGAGGGTTGACCTCGCTATAAGATGAAGTATCACCTCACTATCAGAATTTGATTGAAATATTGCGCCCATTCGCTCCAGTTCATGCTTAAGATATTGGGCATTTATGAGATTTCCATTGTGGGCAATTGCTATGCAGCCTAATAAATAGTTTACCAAAAAAGGCTGAACATTTTTTATCGAACTGCTCCCGGCAGTTGAGTATCTGTTGTGTCCTATTGCAGAATGCCCCGGAAGTTTCTTAAGCCTTTTTTCAGTAAAGATGTCAGCAACGAGCCCCATTGATTTATCAAGGTAAAAGTTTTTCCCGTCAGATGAACAGATCCCGGCTCCTTCCTGACCGCGATGTTGAAGTGCATAAAGACCAAGATAGGTTAAATTCGCTGCCTCAGCATGTCCATAAACACCAAAAACACCGCATTCTTCATGAATGTCATGGAAGATGTTATCTATTGACATATTTTTTGGTTTTTCATATTGCATTAAAGCCTTGTAGTCATTTATTCTAACATAAATACATGAACATTTTTACATTAAAAAAGATATTCACCCCAAAGGGCGACCAGCCTCAAGCTATCAGAAAATTATCAGAAGGGATTAAGAAAGGACTAAAACATCAGGTTTTGCTTGGCGTAACTGGTTCAGGAAAGACCTTTACTATAGCTAATGTTATACATAAAATCAAAAAACCGACATTAGTAATTGCACATAATAAAGCTCTTGCTGCGCAGCTTTATGGTGAGTTCAAGGAGTTGTTTCCTGAAAATGCGGTAGAATTCTTTGTGAGCTATTATGACTATTATCAACCTGAGGCATATATCCCGTCGTCAGATACTTATATCGAAAAAGATTCCATGATTAATGACGATATAGACAGGCTGAGACATTCTGCTACCATGTCCATTCTCGAAAGAACCGATGTGATAGTCGTGGCATCTGTATCCTGCATATACGGCATCGGATCTCCCGAAGATTATCTCGGTATGCATCTTTTCTTGGAGCAAGGCATGAGAATCAAAAGGGATGACCTCCTGAAGTCCCTCGCAAAAATGCTATATAACCGCACTGATCTTAATTTCAGAAGGGGCTGTTTCAGAGTTAGAGGTGATATCATTGATATATACCCGGCATTTTCTCAAGATATGGCAATCAGGATGGATTTCTTTGGAGATGATATTGATACAATTTCAGAGTTTGATCCGTTGAGCGGCAGAAGAATGAGAAACATCAGCAGGATAATTCTATATCCAAACAGCCATTGGATTACACCTTATGATAAAGTTGAACGGGCATTCAAAACCATAGAAGATGAGCTAAAAGAGAGGATAGAGTTCTTCAGGGAAAGAGGAGAATTAATTTTTGCTCAGAGGATCGAACAAAGAGTTAGGTTTGACTTGGAAATGCTTATGGAGTTTGGCTACTGTCATGGGATAGAGAACTATTCAAGACATTTAAGCGGAAGAAATCCCGGAGAGCCGCCTTATACTTTAATTGATTACATTATCAGCGGTCCCTCACAAGGCGATTTCTTGACTATAATAGACGAATCACACGCTACTGTCCCCCAGATTGGTGGTATGTATGAAGGAGACCGATCAAGAAAACAGACGCTTATTGATTATGGTTTCAGGCTTCCTTCTGCTCTTGATAACAGGCCACTTAAATTTCCGGAGTTTGAGAGACGGATGAATCAGGTTATCTATGTTTCTGCAACACCCAGCAACTACGAACTTAGCAAGTCCGAAGGATTTGTCATAGAACAAGTCATAAGACCTACAGGTTTATTAGATCCTGAAATGATTTTGAGGCCTGCAGCAGGGCAGATTGATGACCTCTTGGGCGAGATTCATAAGAGGATTAATAAAGGCGAGAGGGTATTAGTAACGACCCTAACCAAGAAAATGGCTGAAGATATTACAGATTATTATACAGAACTCGGTATAATGGCGAGATATTTGCACTCGGATATAGATACCCTTGAGAGGATCGAGATAATGAGGGATTTGAGGCTCGGGAAATTTGATGTCCTAATTGGTGTAAACCTCCTTAGAGAAGGGCTTGACCTGCCTGAAGTTTCTCTTGTAGCAATACTTGATGCTGATAAAGAAGGTTTTCTCCGCTCCGAACGTTCCCTTATTCAGACGGCAGGACGGGCGGCAAGGAACATTAATGGAGAAGTAATACTCTATGCTGATAACCTTACTGGATCAATAACCAGAGCTATGAATGAGGCAAAGAGAAGAAGAAAAATCCAGAAAGAATACAACAAAAAAAATAATATCACACCTGAAACAATCAAAAGCCAGATAAAAGATATACTTGGCTCGATTTATGAATCAGATTATTTCTCATCACCTCTGACAGCTGAGGAGATTACTGAATATGGGATTAGCGAAGATAAAATAAGAGAACTCGAATCGGCAATGAAGGAAGCTGCTAAAAGACTCGAGTTTGAAAAGGCAGCAGAGATAAGGGATAAGATAAAATTACTGAAAAATAATATCCTGAAAGTTGGCATTAAAAAATGAGTGAGCAGATAAAAAAGCTTTGCAATACCGCTTTAGGTCTAAGGAGGGTGAGATGGCAATTATCAAAGAGAAGGCTCTTATTCAAAGTATAATTAATGTATTTGAAGCAGGTGCGCCAGAAGGCAAATATGACAAGCTCGTCATATACGATGATGGCGTAAACGACTCTCACCAGATAACTTATGGCAAGAGCCAAACTACAGAACAAGGCAATTTATCACGTTTAATTGATATGTATGTTGATAATGCGGGCACATTTGCAAATGATTTTGTACCATATCTTGAAAAGATAGGTAAGTATCCCCTTGTTGATGACGAAGACTTCAAAAGACTACTTATAAGAGCCGCCCGTGAAGATAAGATAATGCGGGAAACGCAGGATATTTTTTTTGACGAGGTCTATTGGCTGCCTGCCATGCAATGGTTTGAAAGGAACGGCTTTAAATTACCTCTAAGCAGGCTTGTGACATATGATTCCTATATTCATTCAGGTTCTATTCCTATGTTTTTGCGTAAAAGGTTTATTGAGCCGCCGCCTGCTAAAGGCGGAAATGAAAAAAAAATGGGTTGCTTCTTATGTCGAAACTCGCCACCAGTGGCTTAAGTATCATGAAAAACCTATACTACGCAGGACAATTTACCGCACCCAAACTTTTATAAATGAAATAGCAAGAGAAAATTGGAAACTCGATAAACTTCCTATTAATGCTAATGGAGTAAATGTAACCAAATAGAGTCTGTTTATAAACTACCTATTCAGGACCCCCACCCTTACCCTCCCCGTCAAGGGGGGGGGTAAGGGTGGGGGTGATTTTAGACTTATAAACGGACACTAAATCGAGCGATTCCTTTAGGTATATTGCCGAAGCATCCTATTGGATTCCCGTGAAAAAGGGGAACCAAAGTCTTTTTATGAACAATTAGACAAAGAATAACTCAATTAAGGGTACATATAAAATCCAGAAAAAATGCTATAATCAATCGTCATGAAGATATGCCCATCATATCTCTCATTCATTCTATATAACCCCATAAGAAAGGCATTAACAGACAGAAGAAGGGTCTTAGATGAATCAGGTATAACGGAGTCTTCAGAAGTACTTGAAATCGGAGCTGGAAATGGATTTATAACAGAAGCCATTGCTCAAAGAGCAAAAAAAGTGTATGCTAATGAACTTCAGCCCAGTATGATTAGAAAGTTAAAAAAGCGGGTGAGAAGATTTAGCGATAAAGTAGAAATAATATTTTGCGATATAGCCAGTTGTGATATTGAAGAAGAATTTGCGGATATTGGTATAATGTATTACAGTTTTCATGAAGTAAGCAATCAGGCAGGGGCAGTTAATAACATCTCAAAAGCGATAAAAAGCGGAGGCATACTTTCCATATACGAGCCAACGATAGAAATAAACAAATCTGCAATGCAGAAAACTATAAAAATGTTTCAAGATGCCGGTTTCCAAAAAGAAATCGAGCGGCATGGCTTTTTTACAAGATTCGTTAAGCTCAGAAAAGGTAAACAAGAATTTCCTTAAACTCGTTACTTAGTTCATTACTTAAGACTTGAAAAAGGGCGGTTAGCTCAGCTGGGAGAGCGCCAGAATCGCACTCTGGAGGCCGAGGGTTCGATCCCCTTACCGTCCACCATTTTTTTGATAGCTTACCCTCACATAACCCTTTGCGAACAATTGTCAGGCCCGAGGCGAGCACACTATAGGAAATGCAATAACAGTGTCATTGTGTTTTGTTAAACTTACCATGACACTGTTATTGCATTTGAAAAAAACCGCTCAATTTAGGTATAAGCAACCTAATTAACTCATTAACTAACAGCCTTCGGGTTTCTTTTTCTTAGGTTTTTCTTGAGCCTTTTCAGTCTCAGTCTTTACATCATTTTTCTTTTTTACATCTTCTGTTTTCTTTGTTTCTGTTTTAACTTCTTCTTTCTTTTTTGGTTCAACAACCTTTTTTTCTGCAAACAGTTCCTTGCCCGCAGCCTTCAAGTCTTTGTCAGAGATTTTCTTGTGCAATTCTGCCTTCGTTCCCTTCCTGATTAGCTTTACCATCTCATCTGTGTTTTTAATTCCTTTGGCTTCATTAACCTTTTTGACATCCTTATCGCCCTTGTGGCATTTTGCACACTTAGCCTCTACTATTGATGCAGTTTTTGCGCCCTTTGCCGTTGTAGTTACTGTGTCAGTCTTTTTTTCTACCTTTGGCTCTTTTGGTGCCCCAGAGCTGCCAACTGCGATCCCCCAAAAAGCAAATACCAATGCAAATGACATAATTAATGATATAGCCTTCTTCATCTCAGACCTCCTTGTTGTTAAATTAAACTTAATTATATCAATAAACATGCCATAAATCATTAAAGAAGTTTAAAGACAATTATCTTGGGCAGATATGCTAAATGCTATGAGTCTGTATATAAAGTCTAGTTTTTTGTCATTCCTCAAGCAAAGCGAGTCGGGAATCTTTCTTAAAGAACGATGCTGGACAAGCCAGAATGACGAAAAAACACAACTTGCACAGTTTATAAAAAGACACTATTTAGAGTCTGTCCATAAACTATAAAATCCCCCTCACCCTTGCCCTCTCCCGCAAGGGGAGATGGTTGTTAAATAAGCCCCTCCCTTGACGGGAGGGGTTGGTGGAGGGTGAATAGTCGTAATTTATAAAAAGACACTATTTAAGATTACTTATCTGAGGAATTTCTTCCCTAGAAAGTCAAAATTAAGAAATTCTATACAACAAAATTGTTTAAGTTCTTATAAACAAACATCACGAAATCATAACTCATTCTGTCATGCCTGATTGAGACATAGGGCGAGAGTTTTTTGAGTGCAAATTGGAGCAAATCATCTGGATATGAATAATAGAGATCAAAATCCTTTTTAGTGTTATTTGCAGATAGCCCGTTGTAAGCAAGGGCAATTCTGCAGTGCCTGAAGAGTTTTAAAGATAATATCTTTGATAGTCTGTTCAAGCCCCTCCACCTTAAGATTGAATACACCGCAAAGAAATATATAATCAAAATCTTCAGACAAGTCCTCTTTATCTATATCAAACACATCAAACTTACATTCAGGGTATTTATTGCTCGCAACTGTGATTAGCTTGTCATTTACGGTGTAGTTCACCTCCATTTCCTTATTTTTAAGAAATTCATAGAAATCCCCTTTGCCGCATCCAAAGTCGAGTATCTTTTTGCCTCTAATATCTCCAATATCCACAAGGCATTGATAATGCAAGATTTGTCCTGCCTTAGTCTATCTCGCAGCTTCTGGCCGATCACCTTGCAGTGATAGATTTGAGCTAAAAAATGATATTACATATTCTTTTGAGAGTTCGTCTATCGTTTTGAAATATGACTAATCAGACTAAATCCCTGATTGCTCTTAAAAAACCTTCTTCGTTTTTACTTGCTCTATACGCATTGAAAATCTTTTTTATAGTCAAAGAGCATTTTGAATAGACCTTTCCCCTCGCATCCTCAAGAATTCCCCAGTCTCCATTCAGAGCAAAACTACAAAAAGCCCCTTTCAGTTCTGGATAAACAGCCTTATGAAACATCTCGGTTAATGATATATAAAAGCCGAGACCTCCCCTATCTTCCATATCTATAACCTTTTTAACCGGTCCGTATTCAGATGTATCTGCAAGCATGTCCTTAAGTCCTCTTAAGAAATACTCCGCCTTTCGGTCTTCAATCTGATAAATAATATTAGACCATTGCTATGTTGCCTCATATGCCTCTGCCAACTCATGATTAAGAATAATATCAGAATATCTGAGGGCAAGATTTTCGAGCTTTACCTCAAGTTCAGTATTTATATCATCTTCAGCAGTAATGCCAATTACTGAAAAGATATCTACAAAAAGACTTTATTTTCTGCATTTCAACTCTAAAAACATTTCCCATAAAAGAGACCTTAACTGTTCAAGTCTGATAAATATTTCCTTGCCCTGAAGCATGCCTGATGATGCATAGAGGTCCCGGGCATATTCCCTCTGTATTAGATATATCTGATAATCACCCTTTTTAGTACAGGAATGAATTTCTCCAAAGAAGAAAACTGGTTTTTTATAAAGCCCTAATCCAGCACCATAAACAAGATTCTCATTTCTGAGATAAGGGTTGATATTAGACGCTTCAAATGGATTCACGCTGAAGCCCTTGATATCAAGATTCTTAAAATTATCTTCTTCTATCTTAGCCCATAAAGCCTCTTTTGCATTTATCCATTCACCAATATCATTTTGATTTATCCTTGACCATGGGCTTATGTTATGTTCTGACTTATAAAGCTCCCTTAGTCTAAGGAGAAGTCCGCAGAGAGAAAAGTATCCCCAGTATTTTGCATCGGAAATATCGCAGTTATGCTTTATCTGTTTTGTTATGTTGGCTATGTTGGCTATGTTCATGATTATCTCTTTGCCTTATTCAGACGGGTTATTAAATATATCATAGATCCAATAATTATGAATGTTGCAGCTATATAAGGCGGTGTTAAAAAATCTTCAGGCAGAGAGTCATAAAGACCGAGCATGCCAAAAGCAATAAATATCATTGCAGCCACCCATTTTATCGTCTTTTCCGGTATTTTCCTGCCCATCAATGCACCCGCAAATATCCCGAATGCATTAGCTATAACCATTCCTATTGTAGTGCCAAGCCATACAGGGACAAATACATTATAATCAGCAGCAAGGGCTATAGTGGCAAGTTGGGTTTTATCTCCAGTCTCAGCTATGAAGAAGGCAATGAAGACAGTCCAGAAAGGGCTAAATCTTTGCTTCTGGTTTTCACAAGCCATCTCATCGCCTTTGATAGTCCACAAACCGAATATGATAAAACCCATAGCAGCAGCAATCTTTATATAACTCATAGGAAAAACCGTTGTGAGATAGTTGCCTAATGCAACTGCAGCGAGATGATTAGCAGCGGTTGCCAAAAAAACCCCCCACATTACGGTCTGCCAGCGGTAACGAGCAGCAAAGCATATTGCGAGTAATTGAGTTCTATCGCCCATTTCGGCAAGTATTACAAATATGAGGGATGTAAAGAAGGCTGTCACTAAATTATTATAATATAAGATAAGGCTCTTTAAAAGATAAAATGGATTAATGACTAAATCATAAATGCTGTTAAGTTTATATCATAATTTAATATCTCGCGCCATTACTGCAACCTAAATTAGGCGATTCTTTAAAGTGCATTTCTATAATGACAGGCGGGACGCCTATCTTACTGATCATCTTAATAAAATTAATAAACCATTAGGTAGGGCAGCCATCTCGGCTGTCCTATGTTTGCGAATAAAATTGCTTAATTTAGGTGCAACTAATGCAAATTGCCGCTAATGGTTCCTCCTATTGTAACCGAATCTTTCCTCAAAAACCTGAGCAATAAGGTTATCTACCGGTGCGTAGTCATCTGTCAGGAGGATTGCGTGCCTTTTATCAATAAACTCTTTCATCATATCTTCTGGTACCACAGACGCAGTAGCATTACTTTCGAGGTGATTTTTTACATATGAGTCAAAAGCATTTATATCAAGCTCGCCATTGCTTGCAAGAACGATAAAGGTACTGATGCCAATATTTTCAAAATCAGGGCTGACTGATAAAAGATAGACATTTTTTTCCCCAAAGACCTCTCTCACGGTTTTCATATACGAGGGAAGAAAAGAGCCTTTCTGAAAATCATCTATTATGTTTGTCAGCAAAATCCCGCCCGGTTTAAGAATATTTTTAATCTGCTCGGCGAATTCCTTTGTAGTAAGATGGTATGGAATTGAAAGGTCATTATATGCATCAGCAAATATAACATCATATCGCTCCTTGCTGTGCATGACAAACCACCTCCCGTCCGTATTATAAGATTTTATGCGAGTATCTTTTGGGAGTCCAAGTAATTGATATGTAACCCTTGTAACTTCAGGATCAATCTCCACAACATCTATAGCAGCATTTGGATAATAAACCTCCATATATCTTGGGAAGGTATAACCCCCTCCTCCGATTGTGAGGGTTTTGAATATTTGTTCTTTGTGAAATTTCCACTTGAATACATCTTTATAAATCCTTTCGTATTTATACTCAATATGAAGTGGATTTTGTAAATTCACATATGAATGAGTAAGATTATCCAAAACCAAAGCCTCAAGGGGGGTTTTGCCGTCAGAAGATGTGGTTTTCTTTACCTTGATAGTGTAATAGTCGCTCTCTGTATAATGGTATGTATCTGCTGTAAGAGCAGGTTTTATGGCAAGATCATAAATGCCCAACAATAAAAAAGATGGTATTATGACAATCGCTAAAGCCGCCTTTTTGGATTTTAACAATGCGCCGGAGAGTAATCCTGTCACGATCAAAATAGCGCCCATCAATAAAATCACATTTCTTGCACCCATAAAGGAAATAAAAAAGAAACCGGCAGCAAAAGTGCCGAGAATTGAACCTAAAGTTGAAAATGCGTAAATTTTACCTACTACATTTCCAACTCTATCGAGATTTTTGATAGAGAGCTTGACAACAACCGGCGAAA
Source organism: Nitrospirota bacterium (assembly GCA_037445375.1). Lineage (GTDB taxonomy): Bacteria > Nitrospirota > Thermodesulfovibrionia > Thermodesulfovibrionales > Dissulfurispiraceae > DYHD01. The sequence continues at coordinate 65,217 of JBBIKS010000009.1, forward strand.
TCATACCGAGTATGCAACTTGGCACAATGAAGATAATGGTCGTCACAATGAATATTCTCAGCATCAGGGATACTGGAAACTGTTGTGCTGCAACAATATTGGCAGCAGGCGGGATTAGGAGAGTTGCCAAACCTGAAATGATCAAAAGCCATGTAAGGGTTTGTCTGCCAGGAAACCTGTCGGCTATCATACCACCTGCATACGCCCCTATGCTTATGCCCGCAAGAACAATGCCTATAATACTCGTCCATGTATAAAGCGAAACCCCTACAAATGGAGCAAGTATCCTCCCTGCTACAATCTCGATTACTAAAATACAGAAACTGGCGATAAATGTAATAATATAAGCTGCTATAAGATTCATTGTTCTCCTTTATAGTTATTTAGTGTTTGTTTATAAATACCCATTCAGCACCCTCCCAAACCTTTCGTCAAGGGTGGGAATAATTTTAGACTTTGCAAACAGACCCTATTAAAATGACTTTAAATAAAAGCCTCTGCCTTTGGTGAGCTATAAATATATCATCAATAATTCTTAAAAGACAAGCATCATATGAGCCCATGTCAAGCCAATTTAGAAATGTCCTGTTTTTACCAAAATAGAAATGTCCTGTT
>JBBIKS010000010.1:0-56771 GCA_037445375.1 Nitrospirota bacterium
TATAGGACATTTCTATTTTGGCAGTATAGGACATTATCATTTTGGCGTTACATTTGATGAATAAATTAAGCACATTATAAAATCCCTTTTTCTTTAAGGCTCGTGTATTTGCCGTCTCCGATGATTACATGATCTATTACCAATATGCCTATTATCTCCCCAGCCTTTTTTAATCTCTCCGTGACAAATATATCATCCTGACTTGGGGTCGGATCTCCGCTTGGATGGTTATGGACAAATATCACAGATGCCGCAGACTCTCTTATCGCCTCCTTAAAAGCCTCGCGGGGATGAATAATTGAGTTTGTGAGGGTTCCCTCTGAGACCTTGTCATACTCTTTTTCTTTAATCATCTTGTTTTTTGCATCGAGAAGTACAGCAATAAAAACCTCTTTTTTGAGATTTTTTAATCTTGGTGCAAAGTAAGAATAGACATTCAGGCTTGCTGAGAATGAAGGGCTGTTCTCGGAAGACTCGCCCATAAGTCTTTTGCCGAGTTCAAAGGCTGCCTTTATCTGAGCTATCTTAGCAATTCCCAGTCCTTTTATTGCAGACAGTTCCGATATGGATGATATATCAATATTTCTCAGACACTTAAACCTATCGAGAAGTTCTATCGCAAGATTTAAAACACCCATTTTGCCGCCTGTTCGCAGGATTATAGCGAGCAGTTGAGCATCTGAGAGGCTTTCAGTACCATATTTTATAAGCCTCTCTCTGGGCCTTTCGCCTTCAGGCCAGTTTTTTACCTTAGATGAGGACATTCCCTTTTTTATTTAACCCTTGCTCCCTCTTTTACATCACGGTCTGGAAGCAGCACATAAGGATTATCACTCTCATCTGTCGCAGCAAGCAACATACCGTGAGATTCCACGCCCATCAGCTTTGCAGGTTTGAGGTTGGCTACTAAAACTATCTTTTTCCCAATAAGATCATCAGGATTATAAGACTTCCCAATTCCTGCAACTACCTGCCTTTCTTCGCCAATATCAACCTTCATCTTTATTAATTTGTCTGATTTTGGGACTCTTTCAGCATTTATAATTTTGCCGATTTTAAGCTCTATCTTTGCAAAATCCTCGATGGTTATTTGTTCCTTGGGAACATCTGCTTTTGTTTGAGGTTTTTTGACCTCGCCGCCGGGAGGGTTTTCATTTGCCCTTTCTACCCTGGGGAAAAGCTGTTCAGCTCTGGATACCTTTATATCATATCCGGGCTCCCAGTCCGTAAATAAAAATATAGAGAACGTTTTAGGTTCAGTATCAGGTATCCTCTTAAGATAGCTATTCGTTATCTCACTGATAAGATCTTGCAATCCCAGTTGAGACCATATCTTTTGAGATGTGGCAGGCATAAACGGATGTATTGAAATAGCAATCAGTCTAAGGGAATTCCATAGCTCAAAGATAACATTTTTCAATTCATTCGGGTCGCTTTTTACAAGTTTCCATGGCTCTTTTTGGGCAATATAATTATTCGCAGCCCTGATTATATCCCATATATGGTCAAGAATCAGGTTAAAACGAAGATGTGACCACAACTCCTTATCATTAGCAAGCTCATAAGCCTTGAGGCATATATTTGGAAAATCCCTTGTTGAATGATCATATAACTCGGGGTTTTTGATTATTCCGTCGAGATATTTTTCAGCCATTGTCAGAAATCTGCTCAGAAGGTTTCCAAGGTCATTAGCAAGATCGGTGTTTATTCTCCTGACAATCGCATCTTCTGAAAAATCCCCGTCAAGTCCAAAGGGAACCTCTCTAAAAAGAAAATAACGGAAGGCGTCAACGCCGTATTGCTCTGCAACCTTAAGCGGGTCAATAAAATTACCGAAAGACTTCGACATTTTTTTGCCGTCAACTGTCCACCAACCGTGTGCAAAAATGTTTCCAGGTAGTGGGAGATCTAATGCCATGAGCATTGTTGACCAGTAAACTGCATGGGTTGTGAGTATATCCTTCCCTATCAAATGATGTGCGGGCGGCCATAAACTTTTTTCTGCGGTTGATTCATCTGCAAGGTAAAATAAAGCTGCATAATAATTAACAAGGGCATCAAACCATACATAGGTAACATAATCCGCATCAAACGGCAGTGGAATTCCCCATGAAAGCCTGCTTTTAGGTCTCGATATGCATAAGTCCCCCAGCACATTAGAACGTAAAAATCCCAATACCTCATTCCTTCTGGTCTCGGGAAGAATATAGTAAGGATTTTGCTCGATGTATTCAATAAGAATTTGGTGATATTGCGACATCAGGAAAAAATAATTTTCCTCTTTAATGTTTTCAACCTGCCTGTGGCATTCGGGGCAATTACCCTCAAAGAGGTCTTTGTCTGTCCAGAATCTCTCGCAAGGAATACAATACAAGCCTTCATACGAACGTTTTTCTATCTTTTTATTGTCATAAAGGATTTGGAGTATTCGCTGCACAATTTTCTTGTGTTCATCATCGGTAGTTCTTATAAAGGCATCGTTGCTTATATTAAGCTTCCGCCAAAGATCTTTGAAATTACTGACCATAAAATCTGCATGTACTTTCGGGTCTTTATTTTTCTGCCTTGCAGACTGTTCAACCTTCTGTCCATGTTCGTCCGTGCCAGTCAGAAAAAATACCTTTCTCTGCTTCAGCCTGTTGTGTCTTGCCAATATATCTGCTGCGATAGTGGTATAGGCATGCCCGATATGAGGAATATCGTTTACATAATAAATGGGCGTTGTAATATAGAATCCTTTATCTTCTGAATTCATTTTTTGTTGTTTCTCCTCTTTTTAAACCTGAAATGATTTTTCTTGCTATCTACTATATCTCCTTTGTCATTTACTGAGTGTTTTGCAATCTCGGCTTTTGGAGTTTCTTGCTGTTGTTCAATATATTTATTAGTTATAATGAAGATTGACTGCTCCGATATGGTATTAAGATTAGAAGGGCAATCTTGTCCATCCTTGAGGCTTTCATCTTGAATTTCGAGCTCAATTCCACCGTCGGTTATTTTGGTATTAAGGTCTCCATCATATTCAAATTTTAAGCAGCACATAAGCTTGCTGCATAAGCCTGAAAGCTTACTGACATTTAATACAACTTCCTGTTTCTTTGCCATTTTTATAGAAATGGGATCAAAGGATGTTAAAAAGGTCTTACAGCATAATTCTCTGCCGCATATACCAATTCCGCCTGCAAGTTTTGCTTCATCCCTGACACCTATCTGCCTCATCTCGATCCTTGTCTTATAGCGGGCAGCAAGGTCTTTTACTAATTCTCTAAAATCAATCCGCCCGTCCGCAGTGAAATAAAATATGATTCTCTTTCTATCGAGAGTAGCTTCAACATCTATGAGCTTCATCTGCAACCCTCTTGCCATAATTCTTTCAAGGCAGTAAACTTTGGCTTCTTTCTCAATCTCCTTGTTCTCCAGATAAGCTTTGTTATCATCTTCCGTTGCAAGCCTCAATATTTTCTTCAACTTTCTTTCTGGAAATTCAATGCATTTTCTTTCTTTGATCACACTGCCAATGCTTAGTCCGAAGTCAGACTCTACTACTACTGGATCTCCAACCTTTATGTCAATTTCATTTACTTCAAAATCATAGATTTTATAACCAGATTTAAATCTTATCCCTACAATATCAGGCATTTATAATCCCTCCGCTACCGTTATTATAACACAGCCTTTATAGTGTCAATGATTAATATCAGTGAAAAAAAGCAAAAACTTACAACTGACACCTTTCCCACAATTGCCGTTCATTTCAAATGAAATTCTACGATATCTCTGTCATGAATTATGTAATCTTTTTGCACCCGTTGGCCTGGATATTTCGCCGAACCCCAAACGCAGGCATATTTGAATTTTATCAGGAATTCCTTATGTATCCGATTAGCAAGATCCATCACTGATGAACCTTTGGGGAGCACAAAAGGGGTGCGAATATCAGGTTCTTTGCCCGGTTCCTTTGAATAAACCCTTATAATTTTTGAGATTTCGAACAATGTCCTCCGCAGATCTTCAAGCCCATCCTTCGACTTGGCTGAAACTCCAATCACTGGATAAGACTTTTGAAATATCTTCTTTAAATCTTCAAGTCTCCGTCTTGCACCGGGCAAATCGACTTTGTTTGCTGCAATTATTGCTGGTTTCTCAGCAGAATCAGTCTCGCTGTCCAGATAATCCCTTCTCAAAAGAGGTATTCTCCATTTCTGAAATTGTTCTAAGATAAGCTCGGCTTCAATATCCGGGTCTTCTGAGAGGCTAACTGTTATAATGATTGAATTAGCTTGCCTGAATATTCCAGAAACCCACCCATCCGTTGACTCATTTCCTATCGGTGGGAGGTCAACAAGTTGTATAAGTATATCCTCAAACGGCATCATGCCTGAGAGTGGAAGCAAAGTGGACATTGGATAATCAGCTATTACGGGGACTGCATTGGTAAGTGATGCAAGTATAGATGATTTGCCGGCATTTGGGAACCCTGCAATCGCAGCCATTGAAGCCCCTTGCTTATCAACATTATATAAGCCCCCTTTGCCCGTCTTGCTTTTTTTAAGGGCATCTTCACGGAGATTTGAAAGTTTTCTTCTTAGGTCTGCCCGCAGCCTGTCAGTCCCTTTATGCTTGGGAATAGTCGCAATCAATGCCTCAAGAGCCGCTATTTTTTCTGGAAAACTTTTAGCCTGCTTAAAACGTTCTTCAGCAGCGAAATATTCAGGTGGTAAATTTGTAGGCATAATAAAAAATATATCATAAAATCACAGCTTCTTTCTCGGTATCGTATAGCAACAGAAAAATAAAGTTTGATAAAGAAATATAAAGGTTAATTTGACAAGTTTTGTGAATTTAAGTTAGTTTATAGAATAGCGGGGTGGAGCAGTCCGGTAGCTCGTCGGGCTCATAACCCGAAGGTCAGTGGTTCGAATCCACTCCCCGCCACCAATAAATAATATATATTACAATTTCTTAGGCTATCATGACAAAATTCTTGATAGCCTAAATTATTTTAAACAAGGTAAAACCTTCCCTGTCAACCAGTGATAGTAGAAAAAAATAGCAAAAAATTGCCTCACATGGCGTCTTGCCCGAAAGAAAATGCTACGAACAGAGGAATAATCTTAACTTTTATTTTTGAACAACATTATTATAAAATTAAAATAATTATGAATTTTAAGACTATCTCCGGAAATATAGTTGATGTTTTAAGATCGGAAATATTCCCCGGCACACTAACAATCACCGACGGAATAATTGCTGATATACGATATGAAGACAAAAAATATGCTCACTATATTATGCCCGGCTTCATTGATTCACATTTACATATTGAGAGCTCAATGCTTGTTCCGTCAGAGCTATCAAGGATAGCAGCAATTCATGGAACGGTGGCGGTAATATCAGATCCTCACGAGATAGCAAATGTGCATGGAATAGACGGCGTAGGGGATATGATAGATGATGCGAAAACGGTTCCAATAAAATTTTATTTCGGCGCTCCTTCCTGTGTTCCTGCATCTGATTTTGAGACAAACGGGGCTGTCATTGGACCGGATCAGATAGAAAAACTCCTAAAAATGGATGAAATCAGATATCTGGCAGAAGTCATGAATTTTCCCGGTGTCATCAACAGACAGTCTGATGTTATGAAAAAGATCGGGATAGCGAAGAAATATGGGAAGGTTATTGATGGCCATGCTCCAGGACTAAGGGGAGAGTCCCTCCGCAAGTATGTAGAAGCTGGCATTTCTACGGACCATGAGTGTTTTCAGAAAGACGAAGCATTGGAAAAGACCAATTCGGGCATGAAAATTATGATAAGGGAAGGCTCGGCTGCAAAAAATTTTGATGAACTCATCTGTATTGTTGAAGATCATTATAAAGACTGCATGTTCTGCAGTGATGACATACATCCTGATGACTTGTTAAATGGCCATATAAATTTATTGGTTAAAAGGGCTTTGGCATATGGCATTGATATAATGAAGATATTAAGAGTTGCGTGCATAAATCCGGTTTTGCATTACAAACTTGATGTCGGACTGCTCCGTAAAGGCGACAGTGCGGATTTTATTATTGTTGATAGCTTAAAGAATCTCGGCATATTAGCGACTTACATCAGGGGTGATATGATAGCCGGAAATGGAAAAACTTTAATACCTCGTGGAAAGTCAAAAATAATAAATAATTTTCAGACTGATCACAAGAATGTTGAAGATTTTCTCATCCCTGCCAAAGAGGGCAATATTAATGTTATTGAAGCCATTGACGGACAATTGATTACAAATAAAATACTCATGCCTCCCAAGATTGCTGATGGCTTTGTTGTTTCGGATGTTGACAGAGATATGCTCAAGATAGTAGTAATCAACCGTTATAGGACGGCAAAAATAGCGACAGGATTTGTGAAAGGATTTGGCTTGAAAAGGGGAGCTATTGCTTCAAGTGTTGCCCATGACTCGCATAATATAATTGCAATCGGAGTCAATGACAGAGCAATCTGCCACGCTGTAAATCTTATTATAAAAGCTAAAGGGGGCATCAGCGCTGTATCTAAAGACAAGGAATTGCTTTTACCTCTTCCGATAGCAGGCATTATGAGTAATCTGGATTATCTTGAAACGGCCGAGAAATATACCCTCCTGACTAATATGGCAATTAAGTATTTAGACTCGACACTACATTCGCCTTTCATGACCCTTTCTTTCATGGCACTCCTTGTTACACCAAAATTAAAGATAAGCGATAAAGGGTTGTTTGATGGAGAGCAGTTTAAGTTTATAGATCTTTTTGCAGTAGTGTCCGATAAAAATTTGTAAATATATGGTCTGCTTTTTATACTTGTTGGATATAAAAGTTGGCAAATACCTATACCAGCAAGGAGTCGCAGACCATGAACAAAGTATACACTATATTTTCGGAGTTATTAAAGCTTTGTCCGAGATATCATTTTGACAAAGCGGTGGAGCAATACTATGGAGATCGATATGTCAAGACCTTTATGACATGGCAGCAGTTTATGGCGATACTGTATTCTCAGATTACACAGAAGGACAGCCTTCGGGATATTGTGACAGGATTATCCGCCCATGCTGCACGGTGGTATCATATGGGACTTACAGGAATATGCAAGAGCACGTTTGCCGATGCCAACGCCAGAAGTGATTATCGCATGTTTGAAGGGTTGTTCTAACATCTTTTAGCTCGCTGTAGGAACCTGACGCCGAAGCACAAGTTTCGGTTTAAAAATCTTCTATATACGATTGATGCCTCGACTATAGATTTGTCTCTATCGGTTTTCCCATGGGCAAAGTTCAGAACGACCATGGGTGCGATTAGGTTGCGATGTCTCTAAGATCATTCCGGAGCCATGCCGACATTTATGACTCTTAACGATGGTAAGAAGCATGATGTGCGGGTGGTTAAAGATTCTACCTTCCCACTGTCTTTGAACAGCATCGTTTCGGTTGATAAGGCATATATTGACTATAAGTGGCTGAATTCATTGGATAAGCAGGATGTCTGGTTTGTCACAAGGGCAAAAACCTACATTGACTATGCTGTTAACGGACAGCATCCAATCACCAACAAAAGAGTCTTGAGCGATTAGCGTATTTCTTTGCAAGGTGCTCTGAGAAAGTCCCAATACCCTAAAGAACTCAGACTTATAAAGTACTACGATGAAGAAAGACAGAAGACGCTGACATTCCTTACGAACAATTTCAAGCTCTCTGCAACGGCGATTGCACAGATATACAAGTCCAGATGGCAGATAAAGTTATTTTTCAAATGGATTAAACAAAACCTGAAGATCAAGTCGTTTCTGGGTACCAGTAAGAACGCTCTGCTAACTCAAATTTGGGTGGCAATGTGCTGCTATCTGCTTCTTACCTGCATCAAGTGCCAGACATAATATAGTTTCTCGTCGCTGCATCTTCGCAGGGTTATTCGGGAAACGCTTTTCGAAAGAAAGTCCCTTATTGATATACTCATGCTAAAGACTGATATGCTAAAAAACAAGAAGACGAGACCTTTCAGTGGGCTCTATTTTAAATGGGTAAAATTTATATAAACGGGTTTTACCTGTTAACGTTGGACAGGCAGGAGAACTCCATATCGCCTCCCGTTTTTTTATGAAACTCATGCAGCAGGAGCAGATTTGCAGCCTGCTCCATAATTTTACCGAAATGCGGGTTCAATTTATAAAATTGAATCTGCAAAAGATACTTCATCTTCTTAAAGGGGAGGATTTAAGATATGTTACCCACTCAGTTTGGGAAAGAACCGACTAAAAGAACACCTAAAGAAATTTTTCAGAAGATTTATTTAAATGTTAAAATAGTTTGATGAAAGGTTATATACTTTTAATAACACCCCTTTTATTAGTTACTGCAATTCTTATTAGTCTGAATATTTTTTTCCAGCAATCTCTTCAAATTGAGATAGCAGAGGACTTCAATACTCAGCAGTTGATTTTGGCACAGACTATATCGACCGATATTAAGGAATATCTTGTGTATATGAAGGAGGAGGCTGTGTCGCTTTCACATATTGCTTCAAAGATGGATATTAAGAGCAAGCAAGAGTTTGAATGGCTGAAATACGATGTGATTGGCATTAAAGGACCGGTAAAGTCTGATATAGGAATTTTAAGAGACGATGGTAAAGTCATTTTTTATGATGGCGATAGAGATATCTTGAACCAAATATCCAAGCAATTGGTCAGCAAAGCTAAATCTACTCCCCTTGGCAGGTCAGCTTTAATAGAAACACTTGAAATAATATATTTTGTCTCGCCTGTCAATAGTTCAGGCAGAATAATCTTTTTATCCATCAACTCTCATGTTCTGGCTAATCATTTCTTGAGTAGCATCCAATCCAATAAAAAAGGCAACACATGGATACTTACCGGGAATGGCAATCTTCTTTATCATCCAACTAAACCTGATATGGCTGGCAGGAATATATACTCAACAGACAATACATGTTTTCAATGCCACAGAAGTTTTGAGTTTGAAAAAGCTGTAATAGAAGGCAACGCTAACAATAAAGGCAAGGGGATTGATCCTTCCGAAGATGAGAGGTTAATAGCATATTCCAAAGTCGAGATGGATGAAATCTCATGGACGATATTCCTATCTGCAAATTATTCTAACGTGATTCATATTACAGAAAAAAGCATGAAGCTTTATTCTTACCTTATTTTAACAATACTTTTAACAACGATCTTAGTTTCAGCCGCACTTTTCATATTCAATAAAAAAAGACTTATGACGAAAGAACTGGAAATAAGACAGGAAAATATGAATAGATATGCCAAAGATCTTGAAGAACAGGTAAACGAACAAACCTCTAAGATTGCACGCGAAAGGGAAAAATTATCAACGATTCTCAACGCCATAGGCGGAGGCATTATACTTATAGATAAACAGGGGAAGATTTTATGGGCTAATGAGATGATAAAAGAGATATTCAAAACGGAAGTAGCCGGCAAATATTGTGAGGAATTGTGGACTGATTGCGATATATCAAGCACTTATGCTAAAGACAATATCGAGACAACGATAATATCACTAAAAAATAATAAGTCTCTGCAGATGATCACCGCTCCTGTCAAGGATGAACAAGGACAAGTTTATAGATATATAAGGCTTATACAAGACATTACAGAGATGAAAAAAATGGAAGAACAAATAATTAATTCAGAAAAGCTCGCTTCTATCGGCAGGCTTGCGGCAGGCATTGCCCATGAAATAGGCAATCCTCTGACATCAATTTTTTCTTACATACAGATATTGAGAGAACTTGAAGATGATAAATTTAAAAAAGAGAGCATCGAGACTATTTATTTTCATATCAAAAGAATATCGGAAATACTTAAACAACTTTCCGGCTTTTCAAAAATGCCTGCCATTGAATTGAAAGCCTGTCAGGTGAACGAAGTAATCGAAAATTCAACCAGACTTATTCAATATGATAAGCAAGCTCAAAACATTGTAATAATTAAAGAGCTGGCTGACTCTTTGCCGGACATTACAGTTGATCTCAATCAACTCTCACAGGTCTTTATCAATCTCATTTTAAATGCTGTTGATGCAATGCTGGATGGCGGGCGGCTTACGGTTAGAAGCTATGCTGAAGATAATAATATAGTCATTGAGTTTGAGGATACAGGCGTTGGAATACCAAGAGAAAAGCTTCACATGATATTTGACCCTTTTTATACAACAAAAGAGAAGGGGACAGGATTAGGTCTTGCGGTCAGTTATAATATTCTTAAAAAAATGAACGGGACATTAACTGTTGATAGCGAGCCTGGTAAAGGTACTGTATTTAAGATAACCCTGCCAATCAACGGTTCGGAAGGTAAGGATATAAAAAATGCAATCTAAATCGAAAATATTAATTGTAGACGATGAAAGCGATATATGCACTGCCTTAGAATTTATTCTGAAGAGGCGGGATTATGAGGTCAAAAGCGCATATACAGGAGAGAAGGCTCTGGAAATGATAGGAAAAGAGAGCTTTGATGTAATAATTACCGACCTGAAGATGGGCAAGGTTGACGGTATGAAGGTGCTCGAAAAGACAAAGGAAATAAGTCCGGATACATCGGTCATTATTATGACCGCCTTTGGTTCTATTGAGTCGGCAGTTGAGGCGATGAAAATGGGGGCAAGCGATTATATCATCAAACCTTTTTACAATGAAGAAATTCTCTTAACCGTAAGAAAGAACATTGAGCAAAAAAAACTTTTAAGAGAAAATATAGCCTTTAAGCGGCAGATTAGCCAGCAATGCACTTCGTTCGGTGAACTTATTGCAAATTCTGCCTCAATGCAGGAAATGATGGAAACACTTAATAAAGTGATGCCAACAAAAAGCAACATTCTGATTCTGGGTGAAAGCGGAACCGGCAAAGGTCTCATTGCTGAACTAATTCATTACAACAGCCCTCGCGGTGATAAGCCCTTTATCAGCATTAATTGTTCCGCCATACCTGAAGGGCTCCTTGAGTCAGAGCTTTTCGGCTATAAAAAAGGAGCATTTACTGGAGCTGTGACTGACAAGCCTGGACTTCTGTCCCTTGCCCATCAGGGGACATTCTTTCTTGATGAGATAGGCGATATGCCAGTTAGCTTACAGGCAAAACTGCTTAAAGTTATCGAGACAGGAGAGGTCTATCCACTTGGAGATACAAGGCCGAATATTGCTGATATAAGGATAGTATCCGCTACAAATACAGACATAAGCAGCAGGGTACAAGAAGGAAGATTCAGGGAGGATTTATACTGGAGGCTTAATGTTATTGAGATCAGGATACCTCCTCTCAGGGAAAGGAAAGATGATATTGATCTCCTCACAAGGTATTTTATTAATAAAAAATCGAAGAAACACAACAAAAATGTTAAAGGCATTGAAAATGAAGCGTTTAATCTAATGATAGAATATTCATGGCCTGGAAATGTGAGGGAGCTCAGAAATGTGATCGAAAGAGCAGTCATTATTGCCAATGGCGATATGATAACCATAGATGATTTGCCGGATAAACTTAAGAAAGATGACTATCAAAAAGAATCATCATCGCTTAAAATTTATATTGGCGATTATGAAAGAAAACTTCTTCTAAATACATATCTCGCACACAACAAAAACAAAGATGAAACGGCGAAGACATTAGGTATAGATTTGGCAACACTTTATCGTAAATTCAAAAGATATAAAATAGAAGACTAAATGAAGAGACCATTCAAGATGGGGGCTCTATTCGGTGGTATTTTAGGCTTTTTGATTGCGGTCGGCATGGACTTGATAATGGGAGGAACTGTCGGCAGCGGTGGATGGTCGGATGCAGTTGCTAATGACCTGAATTTATTGCTTAAAACAAATTACCAGAGCAGCGACTTAATAGTCATCATGTGTGTTTTAATTGTAATAGGTATAATGGTCATTATCAGCGCTCTTCTTGGAGGGGCTTTTACAACTTTGCTCTCAGGTTTTTTTGATTTTATGACAAAGAAAAAGTGACCGCTGCATAAAAAAATCTAATTGTATTTTTCGGGTTTGCTTCGTTACCCTAAGTGTTCACGACGACTCTTGGCATGAACATTTAGAGTAACGAAGACCTTTAGACTTTCCTTATTTTACCGCATTTTTCCCTGTTTTATTTTGACCTTTCACCCCGATATGGCATCTCGTACACTGCTTATCCATTGCAAACCCTTTTTTACCGTCGTGGCAGGCGCCGCAATATTTGCCTTTGCTGAAGGATTTATGATTGAAATCCGCATTTTTCTCGGCATTCAAAGCTTCCATCTGAAATAATCTGTCATGACAGATATTGCAGCTTATTCCATAATCTTCTGAATGAGCTTTATGGTTAAAACTTACAGCCTTAACGGGTTTTGTATATATAATCTCATCCTCTCCCCCAGCCTGTTCAGCAACTACCGAGCTACTCATAAAGTATAGTCCTGCAAAAAATACGATAAATAATAAAACAAAGATTTTTAAAATTTTCATGAAGTGCCTCCTCATAAATCTAATATTTTCAATATACAATAATTATTTTTATTATGATTTATTGCAAAAAGCCTGCGAAATAGCAGGCTTTTTGCAATAAGTTTAAGATACTCTGGCTACCCTCTTGTATAAAAGACATTTGGTGCTGCACCGCTTTCAGGACGCATTACCCATATCGTCTTTTCGATTTGATGAACCATCCTGTAAACCTCACTGCTTGAATCAGAAAGATCGCCGAATATCCTTACTTTTGCAGGGCATGCCTCGGCACAGGCTGTTGTTTTGAGACCTTTCGATAGTCTTGTTCCATAACAGAAATCGCATTTATCTACTGAGTGCATTTCTTCATTGTAATACCTTGCATTATAAGGACATGCCGTCATGCAGGTTTTACAGCCTATACATTTCTTATTGTTCATCATTACAATCCCGTTCTGCTTATCTTTATAAGTTGCCTTTGTAGGGCAACCGGTTACACATGGCGGCCTGTTGCACTGGTTGCAAAGAACAGGAATGAACTCAACCTTTTGCTCTACTGCCTTTGGCATTTTCCTTTCGAGTATAGTTGTTCTATAGCCGTATGAAGGCACCTGATTTGTCTTTACACATGCTTCCATACAAAGCTCACAGTCTATGCACCTGTTCTGATATATCAACATACTGTAATGCGGTTTATATGGGTACTGTTCCTTCTGAGAGGCGAAGCTTTTGTCAACTATTGAGACAAGTGAAAGAACCTTCCCGCCTGCGAGCAGACCTGCCACAGCAAAGCCCATTTTAAGAAACTTTCTCCTTTCCATTGCTGGAAGCGTGTCAGGTGATTCAAGTTTTAGTTTTTCAAAGTCCAAGTTTTTGAAAATCATAACATCTCCTATTACCCTCGATTAAATTATCTTGTTGCCTCTGTTTTCGGCACTTCTAACGTCTCAAGCCTAACTGCTACATGTTCATGTGCATGTTCTTCAACCCTGTGAGCGCTGAAAATCTTTTCACCTAACAAAAAAGTAGTGCCGACAATCCCTATTCCTCCCAATACAACCAGTATCTCATGAACCGATGGGAAGTAAGACAATAATGTCTCATATTCACTTACACCAAGTTCGTAGTAAACCGGGACAATCTGCCCTACCACAACAAGGTCATATCTCATAAAAAATATCCCGAATATCATCAATGCAGACCCTGTAAAGATTAACTTCATGTTTTTGCCGCGAGAGAGTATATACATGATTAACGGGATAATCATTCCAGCTCCTACCTCAAGCAGCCAGAAGTTAAGAGCGTATTTGCCTGTTAATAATACCATTAAAGCCTCTCTTTTGCCTTCTGCTCCTACAAATCCTGTTATTATCTTCCATGCTGTAAAGAACATAATAATACATATTGCAAGAATCCCGACTTTCGTTGTAACCGCAAGAGCCCTCTCAACCAGCTTATCCATTTTTTCATTATTAACCTTATGAGCAAGATATGTAAAGAACAATATGGTTGCGCATCCAGACATCATAGCAGAGGCTATAAAGTATATCGGCATATAAGGTCCGTACCAGAATTCCCTTCCGTGAAGCATCCCAAATACGGCGCCAAGATTACTGTGAGCCGCTATACCTGATATTACTCCCATAAAACCTGCATACATCGCAATCTTGTGCTTATCAATCTGAAGGAATATGAACTCTAATATCATGAAGAACAAATAAGCACCGTATAATGTTCCCATCCACCAGATATTGGATGACAGATTAGGTGAAATAACATTGTAAACAGCCATTCTGAATGGGTTTTCAATCTCAAAGAATATGACTGTAAAACCTGCTACTATCGTAACGATTGAGAGAAAGACCGACCTTTTAGCTATAGGCATAAAATCTTTCACACCGAATACATGCCCAATAGAAGACACAAGGCAAAGCCCAGTTGAAGTAACCACAAAAAATACATATGTAGAGATTAATATCCCCCACGGAACCTCACGACTGACATTATATGCGTGGTTGAATCCGATATACATAGCGTGAATACCTGCGCCTACCCCTATAGCAGCCATAATAGCGAATAAGGCTAACATTAAGTAAAAAGACTTGCTCAAGCCTGCTAAACGGCTGATAGCAATGTCCCATCTTGTTGGAACCGCAATCTCTGCGGCAGCCTGTGTTTTTGTAGCATTTTGTGCCATTTTTATCCTCCCTGAACCTTTCTTTAAATAAAATAAAAAATGAGTTATACTTTATGCCCTTTTACATTTAATTCACTTACTTCTGATTTTTTAGCCTTGATAACTTCTACCACATAGCCGCACAGCCATCCAATAAAAGATAACCCCACAACAAAGATTGTGCCCGTTACGAGCACTCCCAGAACCATAGTGATTCCCACTATTACTCTGGGCATTATAGCCATTCCAAGAGGTATTCCAAAGATATGGCTCGCTATTTTCAGCCCGAGAACGCCTCCTATAAATGAGCTTGGAAGCAAACCAATCACTGCAAATAAAATTATTCCTATAATTGCCCCTGCGTAAAGCCCTTTCTTTGATAGTTCTGTCGTTTTCATCTTATTTCTCCTTATATATAGTTTCTTTAAACCGTTTTTGGTATAACTCTGCCTCCCAGAGACATTCTGAGATGCCCAAACAACCAGCCTATAAGAGATGCGCCTGCAACAAACATTAATCCTGTTACTGCAACCCCTAAAACCATGCTCATTCCGACAATTGACCTTGACAATAATTCTGTTCCTAATGGCATTCCAAACAGATATCCGGCAATCTTTAATCCAATAACGCCGCCGATGAATGAACTTGGGAATAATCCAACTATTGCAAAAAGAATAATGCCCGCTATTGCACCTGTTATCATGCCCTTTTTTGTAAGTTCTGCGTGGTTCATATATTTTGTCCTCCTCATGCTTTATTTATGCTTAAATTAGAGCAACTCTCGTGCCATTTTATAAGTTGTTGATATTAATAGAAAATTGGAAATTATTTTTTGCAATATTGCGAATATCCATCGTTTCGATTGCATTTTTGCGAGACAAAAAAAGTGAATGTTCGGCTTAATGTTATAATTAAACCTATGATTTTGGTTTCTGCAAAAGGGCTTGTAAAAGACTATGGTTCCTTTAGGGCTGTTGACAGTGTTGAGTTTGAGATACTTAGAGGCGAATGTTTCGGTTTTCTGGGTCCCAATGGAGCGGGGAAGACCTCTGTAATGCGAATGATTCATTGCTTTATGCCGCCTACTTATGGTGAAATCAAGGTATTTGGACTGAATGTTTTCAAGGATTCAAGCCTGATAAAGTCAAAGATTGGGGTAATGCCGCAGGATGATAACCTTGACATTGATTTATCGGTTTTTGAAAATCTCATCGTTTATGCAAGATATTTCGATATATCTAAAAAAATCTCATCTCCAAAGGCGTGGCAATTGCTCGAATTCGTTGATCTCAGGGACAAAGCAAACATAAACATCAGTAAGCTGTCTGGTGGCATGAAGCGCAGATTGCTGCTCGCAAGGGCTTTAATAAATAATCCGGAGCTGCTAATCTTGGATGAGCCAACAGTTGGGCTTGATCCACACAGCAGACATGATATTTGGAAAAGTCTGGATGAACTTAAATCTAAAGGCATTACCCTTATTCTGACTACCCACTACATGGAAGAGGCCGAAAGGATTTGCGACCGTGTGGCTATTATGGATGCAGGTAAAATTATGGTTATTGATAGCCCTCTTAGCTTAACGGAAAAGCACGGAGGAAATCTTGAGCATGTTTATTTGAAGCTGACAGGGAGGCATCTTGAGTCTTAAAAGAGCTTTTCGGGTGTGGCAAAGAAATTTTACTGTATATACTAAACTTTATAAATCAAGTCTTGTGCTTAACTTCATAGATCCCATTCTATACCTTGCAGCACTGGGGCTCGGACTAGGTGCCTTTATTAAGGAAATAAACGGCACACCTTATATTAAATTCATCGCCCCAGGAATTATAGCATCATCAGCAATGTTTGCAGCTATTTATGAATGTTCTTACGGGACATATGTCAGAATGCACTACCAGAAAACCTTTGATGCAATTCTCTCAACACCTGTTAATATCCATGAGCTCATTGCAGGGGAATTATTGTGGGGTGCTACAAAAAGCATGCTGTATGGAATAACAATAATAATAGTGATTACGCTATTTGGGTTCGTGGACTCTTATATGATTCTACTTCTAATTCCTGTCCTCTTTCTGTGCGGATTGATTTTTGCCCAGATAGCTGTTATTTCGGTCGCCGTAGTGCCGGGAATAGACTCATTCAATTATTTTTATACACTTTTTATTACCCCTATGTTCCTTTTCTCTGGCATTTTTTTCCCTCTTGATGCCCTTCCGCTTGTAGTATCAGATATCGCCTTCTTTACCCCTTTATATCATCTTGTGAATATAGCCAGAGCTTTCGCTTTTGGTGATTTCTCTGTTATAAATGATATTCTCTGGATGCTTATTGTTGTAGTAATACTTGCCCCTTTGCCTTTTAAATTAATGAAAAGAAGAATCATAATCTAAAACCTATCGTTAGCCTAACCTATAATACATAATAGGCAAGTAGGGGCAAGTGTCAACAATCACCCCTACTTGCAACTGGAATTTTATACCTCTTTTTTGAAAAGATACCTACCTGTGCGTAGCACGCAGACAGGGGTGGCGTAGTGTGGGAGTTTTTTTGAAAGATGTCTTACTTATGTGCTCCTTAGTAATTTATAATTGCTATCATTGTTTATTGATTTAAACTCGTAATTCCCTGTAGCTTGCTACAGGGTTTCCTTATACTTCCCTCCCCCTTGATGGGGGAGGGCGAGGGTGGGGGTGACAAGAAACTATTTTCACCCTCCCCTTTGTCCCCTCCCACCAAGGGAGGGGAGATTTTAGGATACCCCGCAGCTTGCTGCGGGGAGGTTCACTCAAAAAATAAAGGGGTCATCTCTGACCCCTCGCTGTGGAATATTAAAAATTAAATTGTTAGCAAGAACCTTTGCACTTGCAAGTGGTTGAACCCTTCTTGGGTATTCTCCTTATAACCATTTTGCACCTCCGCACTTTAATTTTGAGTTCTCTCAAATTGTCACATGGCTTCGTGCCATGCGCTTTTACTCATGCTTTATTATACCATATGCGTGGCACTTGAAAATATCCTTTTTATAATTTTCTCCTTCTTTATCTGAAAAAAATGAAGCTCTATATCTACAACCCCCTCTGCAGGAATTGAGCACCGGACAAGAGATATCAAAACATTCAAGTTCCTCAAGTTTTATAGGATTTAATCTACCCCATACTTTTCTCAAGCCATCATTAATATGTCCGATGGGCGTGGCACAATAAAAGGCGCATTTTGCAATATCTCCGTTTGCCAGAACCGATAGAAGATGGAGACCGCAAGCAAAACCCTTATCGCTGCTATGATAATTATCACCAAAGCCATAATTAAGATACCTTCCTGCAACATCAGGTAGCACCTGAAGCGAGGGGGCTTCTCTTAGATTGCCAACCGGGGTTGGTATATCAACTGTCCAATCTTTAACGCCTACATCTTTAAAGAGGGTTTCCATCTCGTTGAACTCATTCAGGTTCTCCTTATGCACAACGGTTGCGACAGATACTGCAATTCCAAGCTCTTTAGCATCTTTTAATTTCTCTATCACTGGCAAAAAAGTCCCTTCCCCTCTTATGGCATTATGTCCATGCTCCATTCCGTCTATACTAAATTGAATTTCATCTACATTAAGATTTTTCAGGATCTGCTTGTTCAACAATAGCCCATTTGTGAAAAGTATCTTTCTGAAGGCAAACTCAGGCAAAATCGCATTTAACCTTTCAAACTCCCTGTGCATTAGAGGTTCTCCCCCTGTAATCATAACCCTCAGACCCTGCATCTGAAGAAAATCACCGAGAATTTTTTTAATAATCTCAATAGGTAGTTCTTTGCCTTGTGAACGTCCAACGAAGCAATGTTTGCATCTAAGATTGCATCTGTCGGTTATCTGTAGTTCCAAATACCTGAGTGATGGGACAGGGGATTTTACAAGGGGCGCAATTTTTCTGCTGCAAAATTCACTTGTTAATATGTGTTCATTTAAGCAGAAATGAAGGAAATCCGAGTTTATTTGTTCTATCTTGCATCCTTTTGGTGATGTGCAGTCTTTCAGAAACTCAAAGGCTTCATCATCCAATTCAAATAGTTCATCGTTTTTTAGATCATAAAGAGATTTATTTTCGAGCCACTTTAAGATAAAATTATTGGAAAGATAATATTTCATATGCTCAATTGGAGGCTCTTGTCATAGAGTTCTTTCTTGCTGAATCCATAATTTTCTGCAACCTTACTAACAGCCTCTTTTCTGCCAAGTCCCTTCTTCATCAGAAGCTTAATCTCCTGCAGAGCCTCATCAATTGAAATGTCATGTTTTTTCCAGCCGCTGACCATAATTACAAACTCGCCGGCTATTTTTCTGTTCTCTAAATTCTCAAGCAGATCTGATAACAGTCCTCTTATAAACTCTTCATATAGTTTGGTTATTTCTCTGGCAACTACGGCAGGTCTCTCACCGAACACTTCAATGAGATCAGAAATGGTATCAAGTATCCTATGAGGCGCTTCATAAAAAATCATAGTCCTTGACTCAAGCACAAGTTCTTTGAGCTTTCTTCGGCGATCTGAGGTCTTTGGCGGCAGAAAACCTATAAAAACGAACTCTTCAGATGGCAGTCCAGAAACTGATAATGCTGCGATGAGTCCTGATGCTCCGGGTATCGGGGTTATTGGTATGTCTTCTTCTATAGCCCTCTTTATTAATATAGCTCCGGGGTCTGAAATGCCTGGCGTGCCAGCATCTGAGATGAGAGCTCCTGAGTGCCCTGTTTTGAGTTTTTCAATAATCTGCTCGGTGCGTATTTTTTCTTTTTCAGACCAGTAGCTTATCAAAGGCTTTGAGATGCCGTAGTGATTAAGAAGTTTTTGTGAGTGGCGGGTATCTTCCACAGCTATAAAATCAACTTCTTTCAATACTCTGAGAGCCCTCAGAGTTATATCCTCAAGATTGCCTATGGGAGTTGAGACGATGTATAAAGTTCCAGTATTGATGGGCTTCATCGATTATAAATTATGAGTAAATAAACCCTTATCGCTAAAGATTTTTTTCATAAATCCTGTATTTCTTATATAACCTAGCTTCAACGATTTCTACAGTTCTAATGGTATGAATATTATCTTCAATTATCCACGAAAATTCGACTCTTTTATAATTCTTTATTTTCATATTCCTGAATGCATCCCTGAGAAGCAGCGCATTTACTCCTTTATTTCTAAATTCCTTTTTAATCCCAAGTAGAAGGAGCCTTAAATCGGTAATCTTTCTCGAATAATAAAGAGCTTTTGCGAGACTTAAAGGGGTAACCTTACCATTCATATGCCTTAAAACGAGATTATAATCAGGAACTGCCCCAAGAAAACCGACCGGATTATCCCCTTCAAAAGCTAATATTGTTAATTCAGGGACTATGATCTGTTTAAGTTTCTTTGAAGAGTAAAAAAGCTCTTCTTCGGTCAGGGGAATGAAGCCCCAATTATTTTCCCATGCAGAGTTATAGACCTCTCTGAAAGCGAGCATATCGGAAATGAATTTGCTTTTTTCAAGAATTCTCGTTCTTATGCCCCTTTTCTCTGCGATAGAGGCAATTCTATAAACCTTATCAGGCAATTCATCCGTGATATCGTGTATGAATGCGTAAAGGTCTTTTGCCTTTCTCATTCCATAGCTTTCCATCAGAGCATTGTAATACAAAGGGTTGTATGGGGTCATTATCATAGGCGGACTTTCAAGCCCCTCTATGAGAAAACCACATTCTTCATTGGTTGAGAAGTTCATGGGACCTCGAATAACTTTTAATTGTCGTTTCTTTAAGGTATCACAAACGGCATCAAGCAGATTGTTGGACACATTTTCATCGTTTATGCACTCAAAAAAGCCGAAAAAACCGGCATCCTCTTTGTGAAAATCAATATGCCTGTAATTTATAATCGATATTACCCTGCCTGCTGCCTTACCATCCTTATATGCAATGAAGAATTTTACTTCTGCGTGCTTTAAAAAAGGGTTTTCAGGTGAGAAGTGGATAACCCGATCTCTTATAAGTTGCGGCGAGTAAAAGCTGTCCGAAGAGTATAAAGAGAAAGGAACTGCTATAAAGTCATTAAGTTCTTTTTTTGTCTTTACTTCGATTATTTTGATAGATTCATCAGGCATATTATAAGGGATACTTTTAAAGCGTAAGATAGCGGAAAGAGGTTAACTATACCAAACCGAGCAATTTACCGACCTTCTCAAATGCCTCAAGCACCCTATCAAGATGCTCATCAGTATGAGTAGCCATATAACTCGTTCTAATCAAAGCCTTTCCGAGTGGGACGGCAGGCGAGACAGCAACATTAGCAAAAATGCCCTCGTTCTGCAACATCATTACCATCTTAAAGGCTACCTCATCGTCTCCTACCATAACAGGAACTATAGGTGTCTGAGAATTTCCTATATCAAAGCCTATGTTTTTCAATCCATGCTGCATTTTATTGGTATTTTTCCAGAGTCTCTCAAGTCTTTCGGGTTCATTCTCTATTATGTCAATTGCTGCACTCACAGCCGCCACAGAAGCAGGCGGCGGGCTTGCACTGAAGATCAGGGATCTCGCAAAATGCTTTATATAGTTAATAACCTCCTTGTCTCCCGCAACAAAGCCGCCGATTGAGGCAAGTGACTTGCTGTATGTCCCCATTATCAAATCAATCTGATTTTCCAGATCAAAGTGCTCTGCAGTGCCTCTGCCAGTCCTGCCTAATACTCCGATGCCGTGAGCGTCGTCTATCATAATACGCGCATTGTATTTTTTGGTTAATCTGACAACCTCATGAAGATCAACTATATCTCCTTCCATGCTGAAAACACCATCAACAACAATAAACTTTCCTCTGCCATTATTTTCCGAGAGAACTCTTTCAAGATCAGCCATGTCACCATGTTTATATCTTTTAACCTCGCCAAATGCCAGCCTGCACCCGTCAATTATGCTGGCATGATCCATTTTATCAATAATCACAAGATCATCCTTCCCAACGAGTGCAGAGATTACCCCAAGATTCACCTGAAATCCTGTTGAAAAAACCAGAGCCGCCTCTTTTCTCATGAAACGGGATAGTTTCTCTTCGAGTTTTACATGAATATCGAGTGTGCCATTAAGAAATCTTGAACCGGCACAGCCCGTTCCATATTTTTTGACAGCTTCTATAGCTGCCTCCTTGACCTTTGGATGATTTGTAAGTCCAAGATAATTATTCGAGCCCACCATAATCATCCTCTTTCCGCTCATAATAACTTCCGGGTCCTGAGCGCTTTCTATCATCCTGAAGAATGGATAAACTCCTTTTTTCTGCAGTTCTGCTGCAGCAGTGAATCTATAGCACTTCTCGAATAAATCGGTATTTATCTTTATAGCCATTTGTGTATCCTGTACCAGTCTGCTGTCCACTTCGCTCCCTCCTTCATTTTTATTCTTGGAGCAAAATTTATCATTTTGTTTATCTTTGTTGGATCACAAGTCCAGTTTTTAAATCTAAGCTCTCTAAGTTTGTCACTGTTAATAATATTAACCTTATTCGTCAATTTTGAGAGTACGCCTATAAAAGGCACTATAAAGTCTGGTATGCTTATCCTTATCGGTTTTTTCTGAATGGCATCTGAAACGGCATCAATAACATCATCAGATGTATATATAGAGCCATCAGAAATAAAGAAAATCTCCCCTTCAGCCTCTTCGCTTAAAGAAGACTGTATTATACCATTAACGAGGTCTTCAACATATATAAAAGAATAAAATGATTTTCCCCAATAAGGTATCAACCCTGCATTAACCATTTTAAAGAACATGAGCATATCCTTGTCCTTTGGTCCATAAACAGCCGGAGGTCTAATAATGGTAACCGGAAGCTCATTTTTATGACTGTAAACCAGCTTTTCACCTTCATATTTTGATCTGCCGTAAATGGATACGGGCATAGGCTCACAATCTTCATTAAGGGGGACTCCATTACGACTTGGACCTGTAGCGGCAAGACTGCTTAAATAGAAGAACCGCTTGATTATACGCCCTTTTTCCATTACTGCCTTCAGTAAGGTTTCGGTACCTAAAACATTGACATTATGGAAATCAGCCCGACTTCTTGCTTTTGTAAGACCTGCGATATGAAAGATATAATCAGAACTGCTTACTGCTTCACATAGGGAATCAACCTTGCAGCAATCACCTTCTACAAGCTTTATATTTAAACCCTCAATATACCTTAGAGATGAAGAACCTCTTGCAAGACAGGTAACATCAAACCCTTCTCTTAAAAGAGATTCGACCAGATGACTCCCTATAAAACCGGTAGCGCCTGTTACAAATGCCTTCATAAAATTTACTTATTCTATAGAAACATGAATAGTTTTTTCAAGAAAGCGATGCCTTCTTAACCTTGACCTTTAAACCCTTCACTTCATCAATAATGACCTTTTCATCTTTCTGAATTATCGAATCAGAGTAAGCTGTCCAGTATTCGCCATGCAAGAAAACCACGCCACCGTCCGGTGTTATATCGGTCTTTGCTACCCCTTCAAGTCCGATGAGACCTTCCTGCCCCGTCACAGGCTTTCTTTTATATGCCTTATATGCAAGCCTGAAGGTAACTACAAAAAACAATGCGGTAATTAATACTGCCGGAATAATTACGGCAAAAGAGAGTCTCATAAAAGGAAACGGGGAGTCGTAAAGCATCAATGAACCTAAAATCATCGAAAATAAGCCCCCGATAGTAAGCATTCCATAAGACACAACTTTCACCTCTAAAATAAAAAGTATGATGCCGACCAAAATCAGAAGAAGTCCAGCATAGTTCACAGGAAGTGTCTGGAAGGAGTAGAAAGCAAGAATGAGGCTGATTCCTCCGATAACGCCTGGAACTATTGAGCCTGGATTCGTTAATTCAAAGAATAGTCCGTAGAAACCTATAAGCATAAGCAAATATGCTACATTAGGGTCGCTGATGAAATTGAGAACCCTGAACCTTATCCCTATTTCATCCTTTACAATTATTGTATTAGAGATATTTATAACCCTATCTTCGTTGCCTACCTTCACCTTCCTGCCGTCTATTTTGGACAAGAGCATCTGAATATTATCTGCAATCATGTCAATTACATTATTATTCAAAGCCTCCGTCTCTGTTGCAGAAACGCTTTTCCTCACTGCATCCTCAGCCCATTTCGCATTTCTTCCATGCTGTTCAGCAATTGATTTGATATATGCAACGGCATCATTAACTGCCTTTTCAGCAATGGTCTTATCCATCTTTTCTCCGATTGCAACGGGGTGGGCTGCGCCGATATTAGTCCCCGGCGCCATAGCTGCAATGTGTGCTGCCATAGTAATAAAAACCCCCGCCGATGCAGCCCTTGCACCGCTTGGAGAGACAAAAACTACAACAGGCACATCACTGCCGTTCATGTCTTTAACAATACTTCTCATGGAGGTATCAAGGCCTCCGGGAGTATCGAGCTCGATAATCAGAATCTCCGCTTTTTTCTCAGATGCCTTTTTTATTGATTTTCCGATGTATTCTGAAGCCACAGGATTAATAACGCCATTGATGGTTATAATTATTATTTCTTTTTTGGAGGGGTCTTTGATTGAATTTTTATCTTCTGCCCCAATCAAAAAAGGCAGCGTAAGCAATATAAAAGAGAGAGCGAGTATAAAATATAATCTTCTGAGATTCATGTAAAATTATAACATAAAGTCCGATAATATCAGGTAGCACGAAAAAGGTAACAACAACGATAATGTTCAAGTAGAATTAAGCATATTTTTTTATCTCGAAAATGCCGATCCCTTGACTTCTCGAAGGGTGGTGTAAGTTGTTGGTTTAAATAATTGGTTCGACAAGTTCACCATGACAGAAATGGTATTTTGTCAGATTTCTGCAAAAGCTCTTATTAAATCATATTTAAAAAATCCTCATAATTAATGATTTTTATATTCAAAGACTTAGCTTTATCCAATTTACTTCCCGGATTCTCTCCTGCAATCAAATAATTAGTGTTTCGGCTGACTGATGATGAGACACGTCCACCATGTTTAATTATGGTATCCTGAAGTTCTTTTCTCTCTATTGATAAAGTGCCTGTTATAACAAAGACTAAGTCCTGTAGAGGTTTTTTCTCTTTAATAAGACCTTTGAAGTCAGGATTATTTATTTTCACCCCAAGTTCTTTAATCGTTTCAAGTATCTGGAGATTTTTTGGGTCATTGAAAAATCCCGATACCGCATTAGAGATCTTATCGCCTATCTGTCTGATATTTTCAATACTTTCAGGTTTTATATTATATAAATCCTCAAGTCTTTGAAAGTTTTCAGCAAGAAGCCTTGCAGCATATTCGCCAACATGTGCAATCCCAAGTGCAAAAATGAACTTGCTCAATGTAGTATTTTTGCTATTATCAATTGCATCTAAGAGGTTTTGAGCTGATTTCTCGGCAAATCTTGGGAGTTCGATGAGAGCCTCTTTGGTCAATTTATAAATATCCTGAAAATGTTTAATTTGCCCTCTTGAATAAAGCAGTTCAACATTTTTCTCACCTAATCCCTCAATATTTATAGCGCCGCGTGAGGCAAAATGGATTATCCTCTCCTGCATCTGAGCAGGGCAATCAAGTGATATGCATCTGACTGCAACCTCACCTTTTTCTTGCATTACGGCGGAATTACATACAGGGCATCTTTCGGGTCTTTCTGCTGATTTTTCACTGCCTGTTCTTCTATCCTTTATGGACATGATTATATGGGGAATGACATCTCCTGCCCTCTCAACAACTACATAATCTCCTTCTCGGATGTCTTTTCTCTCTACCTCATCCCAATTATGCAAGGTTGAACGAGATACAGTAACCCCGCCAATTCTTACCGGCTCAAGTATCGCATAGGGTGTTATGACGCCTGTTCTGCCTACGCTGCCTTTAATTTCCATCAATCTTGTGACACCCTGATGTGCTTGAAACTTGTAAGCAACAGCCCATCTGGGCTCTCTTGTCTTAAATCCGAGGATTCTTTGTAATTCAAAATCATTCACTTTTATAACTGCCCCATCAGTCTCAAATGGGAAAACCGCCCTTTTCTCAGAAATTTGCTCAATTACTGCGATAGCTTTGTCAATACCGGTTACGACGCTCATAAATGCTGGAATCGGAAATCTTGCCTCCTGAAGCCAGTTAATAAGCTCCGATTGATTTTTGAAATCTATGCCTAAAAACTTACCTATGCCATAACATGCAAGATGGAGCCTGCGCAAAGCGGTAACAGCAGGATCAAGCTGTCTTATGGAACCTGCTGCCGCATTGCGAGGATTGGCAAAGAATGTCTCATTATTTATCTCTCTTTGTCGGTTAAGATATTCAAAATCCTCTATATCCATATATAATTCGCCGCGTATATCAATATATTCAGGTATTGTTAAAGAAGATTCTATTTTAAGCGGGACTGACTTTATGGTCTTAATATTTTGAGTAACATCCTCGCCTGTATATCCATCTCCTCTCGTCGAAGCCCTTGAGAGGATGCCATTTATATATGTAATCTCAATCGCAAGCCCATCATATTTAGGTTCAATGGTATATTCTATGTCTTTATCGGTTTCGAGCAGTCTCTTAACTCTCCTCTCAAATTCTATCAGTTCCCCATAAGAAAAGGCATTGTCAAGGGAAAGCATAGGTTCGGCATGGCTGACCTTCTCAAACTTATCTAAAGGGGCAGAACCAACACGTTGCGTTGGTGAATCAGGCATAAAATAGCTGTATTTAGTTTCCAAGTCTCGCAGCCTGCGATAAAGGCGGTCATATTCTTCGTCTGAAATGATCGGCGAATCAAGAACATAATAGCGGTAGCAATGATAATTAAGTTCTTTTACAAGCCTTTCTATTTCATTTAATATATATTCAGGTATATTTTCAGTTCGGTCTTTCATAACTTATTTAATCCCAATAAGAAATTTTAAAGCCGATAAAGCTGCCATCTCCTTGTTCTTAATCCTGTCTCCAGCCAGAAAAAACCGTTGGAATTGCGTTTCCCCTTTTTTTGAAACCCCAATGTAAACAAGACCCTTTTCTTTGCCCTCAAGGATAGCAGGACCGAGATTGCCGGTAATCGAAACAGCATAGTCTGAACCGAAAAGCAGCCTGACCCTCTCAGCCATATCAACAGCCGCTTCACTGCTTACGGCTCCTGAAGATGTAATCACTTCTGGTGAGATGCCAAGAACATCAATTTTCGACTCTGTCCAATAACAAACAATCCCGCCCTTAAAGAAACAGCTTGCCCCTCAATATCGGTTAGTAAGCTACATATGAGCCCCCCTGTGCATGATTCCGCAACCGATAGGGTCAGACGTGAGTTGATAAAGTAGTTATGTGTTTTAAGGATAATTTCCTTTATATCATCTCTCATAAGCTATCCACAATGTTAACCCAAACATTCATGAGCCGTTGGCTCGCAAAGGGGCATGAAAATTCATCAGGCAAGGCGCCTGACCTACTGGAACGAACCTATCACCTACCGGTAGGAGAGCCGTCTCAGCTGTCCAGAGGGGGATTTTCGAGACAAAAAATGCGTATAAATCTAAAAGAGCAGACATGGATTCTCGAAAAGCCTTATAATTTTTGATTTGCTTAATTGTCTTAGCTGACATCTACTATCATATTGTCTATTAATCTAGTATTTCCTATCTTAACGGCTATCGCAATAAGATTATTTTTTTTAATCTCTATTAATTCATCCAAAGTTTCAGGGTCGTATATTCCCGCATATTGAATCTCCGAAACAAGGGGTTCCTTTAGAAGCATTTCTTTCATTTGCTGCTGAATAGCTGTCGGGGCGGCATATGCTGATGTTATCAAATCAGAAGCCTCAATGAGGGTTTTGTATATTCTTGCAGATGCCTTTCTTTCATCGGGTGATAGATATGCATTTCTTGAGCTCATCGCAAGACCCTCGTTTTCTCTGATTGTTAAGCATACAACCATCTCTACATCTATGTTAAGATCCTCAATCATTCTTCGGATAATCAGACACTGCTGATAATCTTTTTGCCCAAAATAAACTCTATGGGGTTTGACAATATTCAATAGCTTATTTACAACTGTTGCAACTCCCTTGAAATGACCATGCCTGAAAGCACCGCACAGCTTATCTGAGAGTTTCTCGACCGAGACAAATGTTAGGAATATATCTGGATAAATTGATTTTGTGCCTGGGAAAAATAAAATATCTACATTCTCATTTTTTAATTTTTCCATATCCCCTTCGATATCACGAGGGTATTTATCAAGGTCTTCATTGGGAGCGAATTGGGTGGGATTGACGAAAATACTTGCTACAACTATGTCATTTTCTTGTCTTGCCCTTTTAAATAGACTTAGATGTCCATTGTGCAAAGCACCCATAGTTGGGACAAATCCTATGCTTTTGCCCCGCTGTATATATCTTTTTGATGTCTCCTGCATAATTCTTGGTATTCTTATAATTTCCATAGAGGATAATCTATAAAACAAAGCCTTCCGAGGTCAAGTAATTTCTATCATTCGAGCTTTATAATGCCTATCGAGATAACTTATTTTATTAGCCGCCAGTGAGTGGAAATATTTATGGCATATAGTAAGCTATAATACTATAATATTATTAGAGAGAGAAAATGGATTTTGAATCTTTACTTAATGAATCTGTAAAAATACATGGGCATCTTTGTCCAGGCCAAGTTCTTGGAGTGCGGATGTCAATGCTTGGCCTTAGAAAAATTCGGATCGACGACCCAAAAGGTAAGGAAAATAAAAACCTTATTGTGTTTGTCGAAATTGACAGGTGTGCTACAGATGCGATTCAATCGGTGACTGGATGCAGTTTGGGGCATAGGACAATCAAGTTTATGGATTATGGCAAAATGGCTGCTACATTTGTAAATTTGAAAACTACTAAGGCAGTAAGAGTTATTGCTAAAGAAGATGTGAGGGGTAAAGCTAAAGAGTTGTTTCCACTTATTCAAGATAAATATCAAGCTCAACTTGAAGCATATAAAATAATGAGGGATGATGAACTTTTTCATGTAATTGATGTTAAAGTAGAGTTGAGACCAGAAGATATGCCCGGAAGGCCGTTAAGAAGGGTTAAATGCGATTCTTGCGGAGAATATGTTCAGGATATGCGAGATATATTGAGAGATGGAAAAAATTTGTGTATCCCATGTGCTTTTGGGGGCTATTATAAGCGACTTTAGTATTAGTGATTCGTTAATTTTTTAAAAGACACTAAATAAAGGGGATGCTATGTGTGATATTAAGAACGATATCAAAAATAGATATGGCATTAAAACTATACCCGTTACAGAAGCAATCGGCACAGTGCTGGCGCATGATATTACAGAGATAAGACAAGGCGAATTTAAAGGCAGGGCTTTCAAAAAGGGACTTGTTGTTAGGGCAGAAGATATAGAACATTTAAAAAGACTTGGTAAAGAAAATTTGTTTGTTTTAAAAATTGAGGATGATGAGATGCATGAAGATGATGCAGCTTATGCAATAGCCAATGCACATATGGGGAGGGGGGTAAGGATAGAAGGAGCACCCAAGGAAGGCAAAATAAATATTATTGCGGATAGAGACGGCATCTTAAAAATTAACAAGGATGCCCTTACTATACTTAATATGGCAGGCGATATAATGTGTGCAACACTTCATGACAATACAGTAGTTAGGAAAGGACAACTTGTCGCGGGAACAAGGGCAATTCCACTGTTGGTCAAAAAAAGCAAGATTGAGGAAGCTGTGAGAGTCGCAAGTAATGCAAGGGATTTAATTGAAGTCAAAGAAATTCGAAGCCCTAATGTCGGAGTGGTTATAACTGGCAATGAGGTCTATTATGGAAGAATAAAGGATGCCTTTGCACCGATAATTAGAAAAAAATTAGATGATTTTAATAGCAAAATTGTTGGAATTTGTTATGCACCTGACGATGAAGATTTTATAGAGGCAAGGCTTAGAGAGTTGATAAATGCCGGCGCTGACCTCCTTATTACAACAGGTGGTATGTCGGTTGACCCCGATGATGTTACGAGATTTGCCATAGAAAGACTTGGTGCAAATGATATTGCATACGGCTCTGCAGTAATTCCGGGGGCAATGTTCCTAATAGCATATCTTGAAAATTCAATTGAGCAGCGAAGCACTATAGCAACAGAATATAAAGAAGAAAAAAACTCATCGAAAACAACCACAAATCACAACTGTTCTAACGAATTAATTCCCGTGCTCGGCATTCCCGCTTGCTGTATGTATCACAAGACAACGATATTTGATTTGATATTGCCTAGAGTTCTGGCAGGAGAAAAGATTGGCAGAACGGAACTTGCAGAACTTGGACATGGAGGTCTTTGTCTTAATTGCAAGGAATGCAGATACCCGATATGTCCATTTGGAAAGTAAAATTTATTGGATAGAATATAAACAATCTGCGCGACTGAGCTATCTTCACAAAGTTTTATAGAAGGAGTATTTATTGAGGCGTAGTTGTATGCCTGATGATCTTGCCCTCCACAAGATAAACAACCATTTCTGCTATATTTGTGGCATGATCTGCAAAACGTTCGAGATATTGAGCGATAAAAATGATTCTCATTGCCCTTGATATTATTTTGGGGTCTTTTAACATAAGAAATAATAATTCACTTATAATGGCGTGTTTAAGGTCATCAATCTCATCATCCCTCATTATCACATCCATTGCAAGTCTTTTGTCTTTATTAACAAAGGCATCAAGTGCATCCCTTGTCATTCCATGTGCTATATCCCTCATACGCGGAATGTCCACATATGGTTTAATGTTTGGCTCTTTGTTCAACTCTAACGCCCTTTCAGCGATATTAGCCGCAAGGTCGCTCATTCTTTCTAAGTCGGTAATTATTTTCATGGCTGTTGTAATAAATCTCAGATCCACGGCCTTGGGCTGCCTTAATGCAATCAATCTTATACATTCTTCATCTATCTCAACATCAAAAGCATTAACAATATGGTCTCTTTGGATAACCTCTATTGCAAGGTTGTCGTCTTTCTCTACGAGGGACTTGATGGCATCCTTGATAGAACTCTCAACAAGGGCACCCATTTCGAGTATCTTTTCTTTAAGTTTTATTAATTCTTCATCAAAGATTGCCATTAACCGAACCTCCCTGTAATATATTCTTCTGTCAATGTTTCCGATGGGGCAGTAAATATCTTTTCAGTTTTGCCGTATTCTATAATCTCACCAATATACATAAAAGCGGTGAACTCGGAAACCCTCGCTGCTTGCTGCATGTTATGGGTGACAATTATTATGGTAACATTATTTTTCAGTTCTACGATGAGTTCTTCGATCTTGGAAGTAGCAATTGGATCAAGGGCGGAGGTTGGCTCATCAAAAAGGAGAATTTCCGGGTCAGTCGCTAAAGCGCGAGCAATGCACAGCCTTTGTTGCTGTCCACCTGAAAGATCGAAGGCGGGTTTGTCTATCCTGTCTTTAACTTCATCCCACAAAGCCGCACCTTTGAGTGATTTCTCAACTATTTCTGATAAAACATTTTTTTTATTAATACCTCTTACCCTCATGCCGTATGCTACATTCTCAAAAATAGTTTTGGGGAATGGATTA
This sequence comes from Nitrospirota bacterium, assembly GCA_037445375.1. Classification (GTDB taxonomy): domain Bacteria; phylum Nitrospirota; class Thermodesulfovibrionia; order Thermodesulfovibrionales; family Dissulfurispiraceae; genus DYHD01. Next base: position 31,307 of record JBBIKS010000010.1, read on the forward strand.
GGTTTTTGGAAAACCATGCTGATGCGCATCCTCACCTCTATTGGGTCAATTTGAGGAGATATAATATTATAATTATCAGGCAGCAGAATGATATCACCTTCATACTTATTATGAGGATAAAGGTCATGCATCCTGTTGAAACACCTTAGAAATGTAGTCTTGCCGCAACCAGAAGGTCCTATAAGGGCTGTAACCTTTTTTTCAATAATAGATAGATTGATATTTTTTAATGCTTGAATATTCCCATAAAAAAAATTAAGATTTCTAACTTCTGCTTTTATATTCTCTTTTACCATTTAATCTTCTTCCTGAATTTATATCTTATGTGAATAGCTATTCCATTCATGATAAGTGTCATGACCATCAATATTATACCAGCAGCAGCAGCATTTACTTGAAATTCCTTCTGCGGCCTCGATACCCAATTGAACATCTGGATTGGCATGACTGTAAAGGGATCAAAAAGCCATTTAAATGATATAAATGGGAATTCAGATGTTATGGGGGGTGAAGGCAGAAATGCTATGAAAGTCAATGCCCCAACAGTAATAATCGGAGCTGTCTCGCCAATTGCCCTTGATAACCCAATTATTATACCTGTAAGAATTCCCCCAAGGGAATAAGGGAAGATATGCCACTGAACAGTTTGCCATTTTGTAGCTCCAAGGGCGTATGATGCCTCACGGATAGAGTTGGGAATAGCCCTTATTGATTCCCTCGTTGCCATTATCACCATTGGCAGTATAAGAAGCGCCAGTGTCAGTCCGCCAGTTAATATGCTTTCCCCAAATTCTAAAAAATAAACAAACAGCCCTAAAGCCAATAATCCATAAACTATTGATGGAACGCCGGCAAGATTGGCAATGTTTATCTCAATAATATTTGTAAACCAGTTTTTTCTTGCATATTCTTCAAGGTAGATTCCTGCTGCTACGCCTACAGGAACTGCGGCAAGTGCAGTAACAAAAAGTATAAGGAAACTGCCAACCCATGCTGAAAGTATTCCGGCATTTTCAGGGAATCTCGAGGGAAATGAGGCGAGAAATTTATAGGTCATTCTTGGATAGCCATCTATAATCAGATCTATGAAAAGAACTACTAACAGGAAAAGCCCTACAAAAGTCGAAAGAAGCCCTACTATCAGGAAAAGGTAATTCCATGATTTGTTGTATCTTATTCTTCTTCTAATATCTTCCATAATTTTTAAGTGTTAGTGTCAATGATTAGTGTCAGCCGGAACTTTTTTATTAAACTGACACTAATCACTGACACTTAATATGTCTCTCTAATTCTTTTTCTTAACCAGAAACCGATTATATTAAAGGTAAGGGTCATCATAAAAAGCGTCATTCCTGCTGCAAAAATAGTTTTATATTCGATAGAACCGTGCGGCACGTCACCAAGACTAACCTGAACAATATAGGCAGTTAAAGTCTGAACAGGCTCATAGGGGTTAATCGTAAAATTAGGCATCATCCCCGCTGCAATAGCAACTACCATCGTTTCGCCAACAGCCCTTGATATGCCTATTAGAAAAGCTGCTGCAATCCCGGAGAATGCTGCAGGAATAATAACCTTAAAAGCAGTCTGGAGCTTAGTTGCGCCCATGGCGTATGAACCTTCTCTTATATGCATTGGGACTGCTTTCATGGCGTCTTCGCTTACGGAACTGACATAAGGAATTATCATTACACCTATTATTATACCTGGACTCAAGGCATTAAAACCTGACAATTCTGGTAATGAAATCTGTAGTATTGGCGTTAAAAACAAGAGCGCAAAATATCCATAAACTACGGTTGGGACTGCGGCAAGGAGTTCAAGTATAGGCTTTATGGTCTCTCTAAGTCTATGCGGTGCATACTCACTAAGATAAACTGCCGCCATCAATCCCAATGGAAGAGCCACCAGCAGGGCAATAAATGTGGTCAATAATGTCCCTGCTATTAAGGGTAATATACCGAATTTAGGATCTTCAAAGAGGGGCGTCCACTCTGTACCTGTAAAAAACTCTATTATGGAAACCTCTTTAAAGAAGCCGTAGGATTCAAATGATAGGATAATTACGATGCTTAAAGTGATAAAAACTGAGGAAACAGCGCATAGAAGAAGAAGTGATTCGATGGATTTTTCTTTTATCTTTTTGATATTCAATAGAAACCTGTTTGTGAGAACTATAGATGTTTTTGTGTAATGCGCGTTTAAATGAAGATTTATTTAACAGTATAGCATAAGGAATATTACAGCAATGTTACAATTATATGAAAATAATGTTAATTTTTTGCTCTTAAAATATAATCCCGAATCATATGCTCCCGTTTAATTGTAAAAGTAAGCGGTGTGAAAATTGTTATGGCTTTTTGAAAGCGGGTATCCAGTAAAATCAATGGATTCCCGCCTTCATGACTGAGGGAATCATAAATAAGACCATTATGCATTACTTGTCATTTATGAAAAAGATGTTGCAATAAAAAAGTGTACCCTCTTTTTTTTAGCTCATGGAAGCGCAGAGACCCTACTTCTCTCTCGGAGCTTTCTTCTTGCTGGAACAGGTTTGTAACCTGCTCCATAATTTTTGCTTAACAAGAATGATTCTAAAAATAGCACCTCTTTGATATTACGAAATATGGGTTCAAGCTCCAAACTTGAACTCGTAAAGAGTTTGCTTATAAACTCTAGAATCAACCCCCTCGTTTATTTGCTCTTTTGTTCTATCTTCATCAAGTCCTCGATGTTTAATCCAATCTTTTCCTCGCCGCCGAACATGCTTCCTGTTTTCAGTTTGGAGAATCTTTCCTGTGCAAGCTGGTATGCAGTCTTTGGGAGTGCAATATACTTTGCCTGCTTTGTAAGAACAGGAGCGTTTTTGATATAGAAATCAACAAATTCCTTAACCTCTGGTTTTTTAACTGTTGCATCCTTGTTTACATATATAAATAAAGGCCTTGAAAGGGGTGAATATGTTCCGTCCATAATAGTCTTTTCCGAAGGCGATATCGGCCCCTTGCCACCATCAATCGGCACGAGCTTCAACTTGTCTTTATTCTCTTCATAATATGCAAGTCCCATATACCCAAGGGCATTTTTGTCTCTGCTGACCCCCTGAACCAAGACATTATCATCCTCGCTTGCTGTGAAATCGCCTCTGGAGGATTTGGCTTTACCCACAACAGCCTCTGTGAAATAATCAAATGTCCCAGAATCTGCGCCTGGACCAAAAAGCTTGAGAGGGACATCGGGCCATTCAGGTCTAACTTGCTTCCATGTTTTGATAGTATTTGCTGTTGAAGGTTCCCACATTTTTTTAAGATCAGTTATGGTGAGAGATGTAACCCATGTATTCTTTGGATTTACAATGACTGCAAGACCATCATATGCAATCGGAAGTTCTATATATTGAATTTTCCTTTCCTTGCAGGCATCTATTTCTTTTTTCAAAATAGGCCTTGATGCATTGGCTATGTCTGTTTCGCCTCTGCAGAATTTCTTAAACCCTCCACCTGTGCCTGATATACCAACGGTTACCTTAATAGCGCCTTTTTTAGCCTTCTGAAATTCCTCAGCAACGGCTTCTGTAACAGGATACACTGTGCTTGAACCATCAATCTTTACAATCTTATCAGCAGCTAATACAGGCACTGCATGAAATGCTGCGACAAACATCATCGCAATCAAGCCAAAAAACAATCTTCTTAACATACGAATCCTCCTTTTTCACCTTTATTAAGGTGAAGACCCTAAATAGGGCTTTAATTTTTTCTGATATAGCATAACAAAAAAATATTAAAGCAGTATTAAGAAAATGTTACAATTATATTAAAACCACTGATTAGGTGTTGATAAAGAAAAGGCAAAGGTTGGCAGGATAAGCATACCGCCTATTCAAAAGAGTAACATGCTAATGACAGCCGAGACGTCTGCCCTACAAGAGTCTAATTTATTTATTTTTGTCTAAACTGAGCGATTCTTTCCTGTCATTCCAAGGAAAGATAGGAATCTTGTTGTTTTGCACGAAAGATTCCGCTTGTGGCGAGCGAAGTCGTTTGGATTAAAGTAGAGAAGATAAACGAAACGGACTGGATTTTGTTTATTAAGAAGCAAAAGGAGTAACCCATGCTATGGAATTTACAGAGGAACAGATACGGAGATACAGCCGTCACATAATTCTATCGGAGGTTGGCAAAAAGGGACAAGAGCAATTCTTGAAGGCACGGGTTTTCATAGTGGGGGCTGGAGGTTTAGGCAGCCCCGTAGGGTATTATCTCGCAGCTGCTGGGATAGGTAATATAGGAATAATAGATAATGATACGGTTGAGATAAGTAACCTACAAAGGCAGATTGCTCATAATACACATCGGGTAGGCAAGTTAAAGGTCGAATCAGTAAAGGAGACATTTGAGGCTCTGAATCCCGATGTGAAAGTGACAGGACTAAAAGATAGAATAACCAAAGACAATATAAAGAAACTCATAGCAGATTATGATATAGTGGTTGATGCAAGTGATAATTTTCCAACAAGGTATCTTATAAACGATGCCTGCGTAATGCTTAAAAAACCGCTTGTCAGCGGAGCAATCTTAAGGTTTGAAGGGCAGATAACAACTATTCTTCCTGGTGATGGACACTGTTACAGATGTCTTTTTGTGGAAATGCCTCCGGCAGGACTCGTTCCTTCCTCTCAAGAGGCAGGAGTTATCGGGGCAATACCCGGTGTAATCGGTTCCCTTCAGGCAATAGAGGTTTTTAAGTTAATACTCGGCATAGGCGATGTGCTTAAAAATACACTTCTAATATATGATGCCTTGAGAACAACCTTCAGAAAAGTTAAAGTGCCCAAAAACGATGAGTGCCCGGTTTGTGGAGAAAATCAGACAATTACCGAATTGTGATAACTTGAACAGACTCTCGATAACTAAAAAAATTTATGCGGATATGATAGACTACTGCAAGGCTTGTTTTCCTAATGAGGCTTGTGGAATTTTAGGCGGGATAGGATTTGATATAAAGGAAATTTATATGATGACCAATATAGAAAGTTCTCCCGTAAGCTATATGATGGATGCATCTGAACAGTTCAGGATTATGAAGGATATGAGGAATAATAATCTATCATTAGCTGCGATATTTCATTCTCATCCTTCTTCACCAGCGTATCCATCACATAAGGATTTGGCTTTAGCATTTTATGAAGATTCCTTTTACATTATTGTAAGTCTCATGAATAAAGAGCCGGAAACAAGGGCATTTATTATCAAAGGACAGAAAGAAATACAGGAAATTGAGATTTTTATAAAATAATGATATATGAGCCTCCAGTAAAAATATGAAAATAGGCATTTTCGACATCTCAAAGGAATGTGAGGAATCTTTTGAGATTAATAATTTGTAAGATTTCCTGCCTATTTTTTAAAGTAATCTGCGAAATGACAATTTAAAGACTTTTGCAAGAAGTTTATATTATCTAATTGAGCGATTCCTTTAGGTAAATTTCTCTAATGACAGGCGGGGCGCCTGTCCTATGGTTCATCATTAATCGCCCATTGGGTATGACAACCGTCTCGGCTGTCATAGGTTTGTCGATAAAATCGCTCAATTTAGGTATTAGCAAACATTAAGGACTATGAAGACTAAAAAAAATCTTACAATTGTTGGGGACAAGGTTCTTATTGAACTGAATATCAGGCAGGATAGAACATCCGCTGGTCTCTATTTGCCACCAACGGTCAAGGAAAAAGAGAAGGTTCAGGGCGGCTATGTTGTCAAAACTGGCCCTGGATATTTTGTTCATGATTCTTCTTATTCAGAGGAAGTATGGACTGCAGACAGGAAAAAAGATGTGAAATATATCCCGCTGCAAGTAACTGAGGGGGACTATGCTATCTTTCTCATGGACGCTGCAATTGAAATAGAATTTGATGGCAAAAGGTATCTTGTTGTCCCTCATTCAGCAATCCTTGCCTTTGTCCGCACAGAATTTGCTGAAGATTAAGAGTTTAATCTCATTACTTGTACATTTAGGCAAAATAAATGAGATAATATAACTTAAGCTTTCATGACATCAAAAAAAAGCCGAGCAATGTTTAATAGAAGTGAACAAGTATCACAGGTGTTCAAAATAATACTACAAAATGAATATAACACGATTTCTTAGCAGCCAAAGAACTACCTTTAGGATAGTGTAATCGCTTGATAGACTTCAAGTTTGTTTCATAGCATCTGGGTTGAGACTTCCGCTTAGACTTCAGCCTCGTTAAGGTTACCCGTGATTTTGGCTTCATAAATCGTATCATATTCAGAGCGATACATAAATTTTTTTTCGGACTGAAATTAACAAATATTTAAGTTAAGGACTGAAATATGAGCTTAATAGTAGCTATTGTTGGCATGCCAAATGTAGGGAAATCGACACTTTTTAATCGAATAATAAAAAGCTCGCACGGTAATGATGCAGTCATCGCTATAACAGATAAAACACCGGGTGTAACAAGGGATAGGAATTGCTGTGATGTTGAGTGGCGGGAAAAGCGGTTTACGGTAATAGATACAGGAGGTCTTTATTTTGACGAGGATAAGTCAGACGATATAACTGAGCAGGTCAGGGAACAGGCTTTAACCGCAATTGAGGAGGCGGACTTAATACTTCATGTAATGGATGGGAAGGCGGGCATTAATCCATTTGATACCGAAATTGCAAAGTTTATCAGGGAATCTGGCAAAGGTTTTTTATTTGTCGCAAACAAAATTGATACACCCCAAAAAGCAGATAAAATTGCGGAGTTTTATAGTCTTGGAGCAGAAATCATTTCTGTATCGGCGCTGACAGGTTACGGTTTTGAAGAGTTGATGGAAAAAATTATCACATTGCTGCCCACCCCTGATTCTATAAGCAAGCCTGATGCGGAAAAAGATGATATGCTTAAAATTGCGGTAGTGGGCAGGCCTAATGTCGGTAAATCCACATTTATTAACTCACTTCTAAGCAGAAAAAGGCTTATTGTTAGTCCTGTTCCCGGAACAACGAGGGACTCTATTGATACTGTTTGTACTTTCTATGGAAAAAAATATCTTTTTATAGATACAGCCGGCATAAGAAAAGGTGCGGGGCGGAGTTTTTATAACAAACGTAATGTTATACAAGATAAGTATTCACAAAAAACACTCCTTGAGAGGATGTCCGTCATGAAGGCGATAAAAAGCATACAAAGGGCGGATGTAGTGCTGATTTTACTTGATGCATCTGAGGGCATAACTGCTCAGGATCAAAAAATTGCAGGTATGGTCGCAGAATACGGCAAGGGGGCTGTGCTCCTCCTAAACAAATGGGATGCAGTTGATCACCCTGAAATTGCTTATAAGAATATTACACAGACAATCAACAGAAAGATGTGGTTTATGAATCACGTCCCTATTCTTACAATCTCTGGGATCAATAAGAAGAGGATATCGAAAATATTCCCATTGATTGATGAAATTAACCTTGAGAGGACAAGAATTCTTACTGCTAATCAATTAGAGGTTGTCCTCTCAGATTTTTCTAATTCATTTCAAAATATCATGCCGGGAGTGGGAGATTTAAAGTTTACAAAAATTAAGCAGTCCTGCATCGCACCGCCAACATTCGATATATATACCAACCGTCCTTCTATGATGAAGGATAACCTCCTGATATTTGCAGAAAAGCTAATCAGAAGTAAGATACCATTTAAAGGCACCCCAGTAAGAATATTTTTCAAATCCCGTTGAATTAAATTGAGATTTTTGGACAATACACCTACCAAATACCCAAAAGGCGCGAGGCTTGTCCTAATCAGAGGACAGTAACTTTTTTTGGGGTAAGCCAATTTTTAAATCCAAAAAAGATACAAATAAGATTGTCATTCCGATTAAAGCGAGGAATCTTGTTATTTTACATCAAAGATTTCTACCCTTCGGGTCTTTGGGATGACAAGCGATACAAAGATTTTGCAGTTCTTTGTGTATTTTCCAGTTAACAATCGGCAGAATAACATCAAAGATCGTTTAAATTAGTTTAAAATATGCTAAAATATATAGGTATTTTCTGTTCTTTAATTAATAGATTTGAGAGCAAATATCTGATATCATAAAATAATATGAAGACTATTTTTGTAACAGGATGCTGCGGTTTTATAGGTCATAAGGTATCTGAACAGCTTTTAGAACAAGGCTTCTCGGTTATTGGGATAGACGATATGAATGATTATTATGACCCACGTCTTAAGCAATGGAGACTCGAACTATTAAGAGATGGGCAGAAAAGTTTAAATTTCACTTTTTATAAAACCGACATAAGCGATTATAAGGGCGTTGAGACTGTATTTTTAAATCATAAATTAGATGCAGTAATAAATCTTGCTGCAAAAGCTGGCGTCAGGGCTTCCGTAGAAAACCCTTGGGCATATCTCGATACCAATATTAAGGGAACTCTAAATCTGCTTGAGTGCTGCAAGAAATTCGATATCAAGAAATTTGTTTTTGCCTCTACCTCAAGCGTATATGGCAATAATAAGAAGATACCTTTTGATGTATCGGATAATATCGATGGCTGTCTTGCGCCTTATTCTGCCACAAAAAAGGCTGGGGAGGTTTTATGCCATAGTTATCACTATCTTTATGATATTGATATAAGTATTCCAAGATATTTCACTGTTTATGGTCCTGCGGGCAGACCTGATATGAGCATATTTAGGTTTATTAAAAATATTGATATGTCCAGACCGATAAAAATTTATGGAGACGGCAAGCAAAAAAGGGATTTTACATATATAGACGATATAGCAGTTGGAACTCTTAAGTGTTTGAAAAATATTGGATTCGGGATATTCAATTTGGGCAATGACCGTCCATTAGAGCTTATGTATGTGGTTCAGGCGATAGAAAAATTCCTTCACAAAAAGGCTGAAATTCAATTTTTTCCGAGACATCCGGCAGATGTGAGAGATACATGGGCAGATATCAGCTTAACAAAAAAAATACTTGACTGGTCGCCCGTTACTAACATCGAAGATGGCATTGAAACGACTGTAAAATGGTATAAGATGAATAAGGAGTTTGTGAATAGTCTTAATGATTGATTTTTAATATAGGCGCTGCGAGCATTTACTTTCAGCTTTTGATAGGAGTTGTAGTTGATGTAAGGGTTATATATAATTTTTTTAATTAGCCCTGGGTTCAGCTTTTGATGGAAGAAAGTTGTTTTAATGGCAAATAAATGAGGGCAGGAGGAATCATGCAAAAAATACTTGTAGCACACGATGGCTCTAAATCATCAGATAAGGCTTTGAAGAAGGCAGTTGAACTGGCTGTTAATTCCAATGGATCTCTTACCGTTTTGTCAGTAGTTCCGGAGCTTTACCTAACCGAATTCTCTGATGAAGACAGAAACCGAATTGCCAGAACACTTGAAGAAGAAACTCGTCAGACAATGGAGAAAATAAGAAAATCGCTTTCCAGCAAATCTATCGAGGTTAAAATGGTTATCAGGCAGGGCGATCCGGCTGAGAAAATTTTAGAAACAGCACAAAAAATGAAGGTAGATTTGATTGTAACGGGCTCTCATGGCAGGCATGGGGCGAAAAAGTTCCTACTGGGCAGCGTATCATCTAAAGTGATTGACTACTCAAAATGCCCTGTAATGGTTGTTAAATAGTGCCTGCTTATAAATGCCACTTTCAGTTTAAATCCGTTATTCCCGCAGTCTTTTGAGCGGGAATCCAGAATCCCTCAAGAGACACTGGATGCCCGATTAAAAACTATTCGGGATTGACGACATATACGACATAAGGATAGAAAAAAACAAAAGAACCGTAGTTTATAAACAGATACGATTTTAGAGTCTGCCCATAAACTGCTTGCAACTCTTTCCTGTCATTTCGAGTAGAGCGAGAAATCTTTAATTTTCAAGATTCCTCCCTTCTGTCGGAATGACAACAGCACAAATTTGCTTACTTTATAAACAGACTCTATTTAAAATACCTTGTTGCGCATTAAGCACTTTTTTAATAAAAATTTTTTTGTTCTTGTCTTGCCTCACTGCTGCACCGTCATCCTGAGCTTCTCGAAGGATGCTCTAAAGCTCTATTTTATATCTGCTACGTAGCAATTTAATCGTATTTTTTGTTAACCGTATCTAATTGAGACTTTGCCGTTATTGTAAGAAAGAACCTTGACATCAATATCAAAGACCTTCTGAAGGTTATCTTCATTAAGCGCATTTAAGGGTTTATCATCTTCAAGTATCTTTCCGTCTTTTATTAATATAACCCTGTCGAATTGCAATGCAAGGTTGAGGTCGTGGATTGCCATCAATACTGTTATATCCTGTTTTTTAACTATTTCCCCCAGCAGCCTTATGATTTCTATCTGATATTTAATATCGAGATTTGCGAGTGGTTCATCAAGGAGAAGTATACCTGCTCCCTGAATAAGAGTCATTGCAATAAAAACCCGCCTCACCTCACCACCACTAAGCTGATTTATATACATTCCTTTTTTGTCTGAAAGTCCGACCATATCGAGCGCTTTTTCTGAATCCAGCTCAGGGGGTATATCATAAGGATAAAATCCCATTTGGACAATATCTATGACCTTAAGGGGGATACTAAAATCGAGTATTTGAGGCAGATAGCTTATTAGTTTTGCCCTGTCTTTCCCTTTATATTGATGAATGTCATTTCCCCACAACATTACTCTGCCTGATAAAGGCTTTATCATGCCTGCCGATATCTTTAATAAAGTGGATTTACCCGATGCATTTGGTCCCATAATGCAGATAAATTCTCCGTTGCCAAAAGACAGGGAAATATTTTCAATAAACGGTGAGGAATTATATGAAAAACTTACTTTATCTATTTCAAGGGGATTCATTGATGCTCATCCTCCGATTATGTCCTGTTTTCTTAAAAGGTAAAGAAAATAAGGCGCTCCAATCAAGGCTGTTATGATTCCCGCTGGCAGTTCCATAGGTGAAAAAAGGGATTTCCCAATTAAGTCTGCAAGGCACAGAAGCGCCCCCCCGGCAAGAGAAGAAAGGGGTATAAGAAATCTGTTATCTGTGCCGAGTGACATTCTGATGATATGAGGCATCAAAAGCCCTACAAAACCGATTGTGCCTCCGAGACTTACTGAAGCGGCAACCATCAGGCAGACAGATACAAATAAAATAAGCCTTTCCTTTGATGGATTAAATCCGAGATTCCATGCGAGTTCATCCCCAAGCATCAGTGCATTCAGAGCCTTTGCCCTCGATAGGGAAATCGAAAGCCCTAAAATAATAAAGAAAAGTCCATAAGGTATATTATTCCAGTCCGACATTGAAAGCTCTCCGAACATCCAGAGCATTGCCCTTCTCAAGCCTTCATGGGTTGATATGCCAAGTATAAGCATAACGAGCGCAGAGAACAAAAAACCAATGCCTATACCTGCGAGCAGGAGTCTGGTATGCCAGAAAACTCCGCGTTTATAACTTATCAGTCCTACTATAGCCCCTGTAATGATAGCCCCTGTAAAGGCAAGAAAAGGAATCGAGAAGAATCCCGCATAGCCTATTCCAAAGACTATCCCAATTACCGCCATCAGAGATGCCCCGCCTGAAATCCCCAGTATATAAGGGTCTGCAAGAGGATTTCTTAAGATGCCTTGAAGAATCGCCCCTGATGCGCCCAATGCTGTCCCAATTAACATTGCAGTGAGCATTCTTGGTAATCTTATGGAAAGCAGGATGTCTCTGTCTAATCCGTCCATACTAAACGGATTTATCATTTTAGGTCCGATATATAATGACGAGATGCAGATGGCTGAAGAAACAAGGATTATTAATACTATGCGGGACTTCATTTTATATAGCCTGACAGCTCCTTTACGCCGTCAATTACCCTTGGACCAAGACGATATAGATTATCGCTTATGAAATAGACCTCTCCCTTTTTGACTGCATTTACCATGTGCAGTTTATCAAGCAGTTTACTAGATATAATCTTCATATCTTCGTGTCCCTTGCCTATAAAGATGATATCGGGGTTCTTCCTGATAACCTCTTCAATGGAATATTGTGGGTATCTGGTTTTTGCATCTGATGCGATGTTTTTAAAGCCCAGTAAATTCAATGCATCATCTATTGCTGTCTTTGGTCCTGCAACCAAGAGGGGTTCAGGCCAGATTATAAAGAGAGTCTTATTAAATGAAGCGGATGCCTTTTTGCCCTTTATACCATCCATTGCGTTCTTAATAGCATTGGATAGAGAATCTGCGTTTCTTTCTGCGCTTAAAGTCTTACCAAGTGAGATTATCTCTTGGGGAAGTTCAGGCATTTGCCTTGCCTTAAAGACATATGTCCTTATACCCTTCTTTCTAAGTCTTTCTTCAAATGCCTTTTGATTGCCGTCTTCGGTCATCACCACCATGTCAGGCTTAAGCACCAATATTGCCTCAAAAGAAGGATTTGAGATACCCCCAATATTTTTTTTCTTTTTAGCCTCTGCTGGATAGTCGCAAAAGGAGGTAACCCCAATAATTCGGTCTCCAAGTCCCATTGCAAAGAGAATCTCCGTAATATTAGGCGCTAAAGATATAATCCTTTCAGGTGGATCAGCCCATGCAGTGCCTGAAAAGATTATACAAAGAATAATTAAGAGATAAAAAAACTTCACTCTAAAATTCTACTGACATGCCAAGAAGAAAGTTTCTTTTTGGCGAAGGATAGTATGACTTTTCCAATGGGAATCCGCCTATAACACCGTATTCGGAATACTCTTTATTGGTTATATTATTGAAATCTGCGAAAATGAGTATGTTTCTCCACTGATATTTAATCTTGCTGTTTAACACAAAAAAGCTCTTTTGTTTATCATAGTCAGCAGAAAAATCACTGATAAAAGGTCTCGTGCCTATATACAAACCGTTGATTGAAAGGGTTATCCCTTTGCTTATTTCAGCAACTGCCTCTGCAGATGCCTTATGCTTGGGGACATTAGGGATTGCATTGCCTGCAAAAGAACCGCTTTTAATAGAGGTATCGGTATAGGTATAACCACCTTTCAAGGCAAGCCATTTTACAGGTTTCAAAGAAATCGTTGCCTCGATGCCCTCTCTTTTAGTTCCACCGTCGAGATTTTCATTATTGTATGATACGGGGTTGTATATAATCTCTTTTTTAGTATCAATCCTAAAAAGGTTAATATGGGAATAAATGTTGTCTGTAAAGTGGTGTCTTAATCCAAGTTCATATGTGTCTGAGGACTGAAGTTTAAGATTTGTATTGATTGTATTGGTGAAAAAGCTGTATAACTCATCCAGCAGCGGATATCTAAAGCCCTTTGAGTAGCCAAAATAAAGGTATGATTTTTTAAAAAAGTTATAATTGACTCCTGCGGTGAATAAGTTTTTGCTCATCTTTATGCTATCAGGAATGCTCGGCTTGAAATGAAACTCCGCCTTATCGTATCTATATCCAGCGGTCAAAAAGAGGGGTTCGGCTAATTTAAGTTCGTCGTGCAGATAAAAACCGTAATTCTTCTTTTGCAGGTTATAAATACCTTTTGAAGATGTCCCGAAAAAAAGTGAATCATTTACAATATCATTGTCACTCCTATGATAATCAAAGCCGGCTACAAGGGTATTGTTTGCGCTGCCGATTTTATTTTTGATTAGCAGTGACGGGGATGCTGAAACAGTCTGAATCTGGCTATTGCCTGTAAAATTCCCCCAATCACCTGATGAAAATGAGAGGAAATCCCTATTTCTAAAAGAAAGATCAATCTTAAATATATTATCCCCGCTAAATTGCAATTCTGGGGTAATTTTGAAATAATAGTCTTCTGTACTTGCAAAGTCTAAAGGATTTTTGGTGGCTCTTCTTGAAATGCCTGTAGAAATCACGCTTTCCTTCAGCCCGCCGGGCAGACCGGTATCGTCCTTATGGTAGCCTGCGCTAAGGTTTATTCTTAGCGAGTCTTTAAGATAGTAATTGAGATTAATGCCTATATCTTTTGCTTCGGTCTCACTGTTATCCCTGTAGCCAGATGACTTCAAGAGACTGCCTATAATAAACAAATTAAGGTTTTTGGAAGCGATATTGCCATATGCAGTTGTCTTGACTGTATCATAACTGCCCGCTGCAAATCCAAGACCTGCCTTAGGCTTATCATATTCCTTAGTGATTATATTTATGACGCCCCCTGTCGCATTATCACCGTATAATATTGCAGCCCTGGCACCTCTAATAATCTCAATCCTCTTAACCCTTTCTAAGGGTATCTGTGTCCAGTCAACACCGCTTAAGTCAGCCTGATTTGTCCTTCTCCCATCAACCAGCACGAGGTTATTAGACGGTCCTGTCTCGCCAAACCCCCTCATATCCACTGCGATAGTCCTCTTATTTCCAGTAACATCAGACACATGGATGCCTATTTCATTTCTTAATAAATCGGGTATATTTTGGGCAGTAGAGTTTTTAATATCATTTTCAGTTATTACGGTTATATTTGCAGGCACACTGGTTAGCATCTCTTCGTATCTTGTAGCAGTTACAACAATCTCTTTTAAAGAGGCTGTCTTTTGTTCAGCTATAGCATTTAAAGGCAAGCATAAAAGAGAATAAAGAAAAAGGCTGAGAGTTAAATAGTTGAAGACCCTGATAAGACTTTTGCGAGCTTTTTTGTTTGAGCAGCAATAAAAAAATCGTGAAAATTTCTTTTCCATCTTTTTCTCCCTCGAGAAAAATTACCGCCTTTAATAAGGCAGTGATTAAAAACAGGGCTTTCGTCTGCACAGGTCTTCCGGCTTAGGGCTGCAATGGCACCCCCCAAAAAATTCTCGATCTTTCGGGGAAACCAATCTACTCACCGCCTTCCCAAAAAAGTATGAACCTTTTCAGTGGCTTCCTTAAAAGACGGTCTCAATGTCAGTTTTTTCTATTCACTATTCACTGTCTTTATGGGTTTTCGTTCCCTTCACGGCTGCGGGGCAGCGTGAGAATAACCATCTATGGTCTTACTCAACTTCCCTTATATCCAGACAAAGCAAAGCAAATCTTGAAAATCATAAAAATCCAATATCTCTATTATCACCCCTTCTTAATTTATTACAATATAGGATATTATTTTAGCAGATAGATGAAAAGAATATATAAATAATATAAAATCTTCCAGCAAGATTTTCAGAGCATCAGCTACACATCAAATATGTTCGACAATCAAAACCAATTGAATTTATTAAATTCTTAAGCGGACACTAATGATATAAGCTATAGCTTAAGCAATACCAGTCCTGATTTAGGATCTAATTCCCTTATTGCATTAATTCCTTTTATTTCAACGATTACTGCCTCCAAGACTAGAAATGTTTCTGCCATCTCCCTTAAACATCCCACCTTTACATTATCATGCTTACCAAATGCCCCGTGGAAATGAACTCTTGGATTTTCCGAGTCCCAAAAAATCGTACCTAACCCTACAACTTCCTGACTTTCGGTAAGTTCACGCCAGACAGGCACAGGCGGCATCTGGTCTTTCTCTGGACCTACAACAATTTTGCAGTTTCTCATGCCCCCAATAAGATAAAATACCGCAGCCTTGATATCCTCTTTCCTTGCCAATTCAATAAGACTATTTAAGATTTTGTCTCCGTCTTCAAACCTTGCTACGACTATCCTGCCTGTTTGCCCAATTTGATATTTCATACCCCCCCCTTTTTTTTGATAAACATATTTTTAAGCAAAAATGCTTAAAAAATCAATTATCAGGGTATTCCCTTTTCATATCAATACCGTCTGTCACCTCTCAGATTAATCTGACTAAAATTTGCAAAGTGAACCTCCCCGCAGCAAGCTGCGGGGAGGTTCACTGGTGTCTTCTTTTATTCGGTGTAAATAGCTATATTTGTTCTAAGATGCACTTATCAATAGAATCAGAATAGTGGTATAATTATCACATTGAAATTCATTGAAATTATTTATCATTCCTATGGCTTATGGCCTATGGCTTATGGCGGCTTGCCTGCAATCCTTTTTAAGAAAGCCTGACAATCGGGGCGGGCGGGTAAGGGTGGCTTTCTAAGCAAAATATGAAAATTATCGCACAAAACAGAAAGGCATATCACGATTATTTTATAGAGGATTCCGTCGAGGCGGGCATTATCCTGCTTGGGACAGAAGTTAAGTCTTTGAGAGATGGAAGGGTAAATCTGAAGGACAGCTATGTCATGATCAAAGATGCAGAGGCGTTCCTCTTAAATTGCCATATCAGCCCTTACAGCCACGGCAACATAGCCAACCATGAACCCTTAAGAACGAGAAAACTGCTTCTCCATAAAAATCAGATTATCCGATTAAAAGGCAAGCTTGTTCAAAAAGGGTATTCACTCATCCCGCTTAAGATATATTTCAAGGGATCGTTTGCAAAACTTGAAATTGGGCTTGCAAAAGGCAAGAAGTTATACGAAAAGAGAGAAAAAATAAAAGAAAAAGAGGTTAAAAGAGAGATCGAAAGGGCTGTTAAGGCAGACAAAAAATAAGGGCGTAAGGAAAACTTATTTTAAACCTTACACCCTATTCGGATTTAAACCTGTGCTTTTCTACTTATTCTGTTTTACAATATTATCATGTTTAGTATTCTGATTATATCTGAAGATTCAAAGGATTGTTTTGATACCCTAAAATCCCCAGACTTTTCCATCACCCTCAAAAATCCCAGACTTCAGGGCAAATCATTTGGCATAGATTCACTCTCACTGAATCAATTTGATTTTGTATTTATTGATCTGGATATGAGTGAGTGGATGGAAAAACTCTCTTTGTTAAGGCAGAAGATTCCAGTTATTGCCTTTGCATCTGCCGATATAAATCTTGCAGTTGAAGCAATAAAAATGGGCGCCTCGGACTTTTTGCCAAAACGACTAAGCATCGAAAATGTTAAAAAGATAGCAAGCAAATACAGTGCTTTTGTAAGTGGTCATCATGAGAGATTTGACGAAATAATCGGCAAATCCGAACAGATGCTGAGGGTTTTTGATTTAATCAAAAAGGCTTCGATGAGCGACAGCAATGTCCTGATAACCGGTGAAAGTGGAACCGGGAAAGAGCCTGCAGCCCGATCAATCCACAAATGGAGTCCCAGAAAGATAAAACCAGTCATGACAATCAATTGCAATGCCATACCCGATACACTCCTTGAATCTGAGCTGTTTGGATTTGAAAAAGGTGCATTTACAGGTGCAAATTATACAAAAAAGGGAATTTTTGAATTAGCAGACGGGGGCACGGTTTTATTGGACGAGATAGGGGATGTTTCCCAGTTGTTTCAGATTAAGGTGCTGAGGGTATTACAGGATGGGGAGATAATGAGAATCGGAAGTTCTCATCACATAAAGGTTGATCTGAGAATTATAGCCGCAACCAATAGAGACCTTAAAGATGCGATAAGAAAGGGTTCTTTCAGGGAAGACCTTTTTTATAGACTGAATGTGATTCATATTCATATGCCCCCGCTCAGGGAAAGAATGTCTGATGTGCCTCTTTTAATAGCTCATTTCATTAAGAAATATGCCCTTAAAAGAAAGGACTTGCTGATACAGGGCATAACCGATGATGCCATAAGCATATTAATGAACTACTCATACCCCGGAAATGTAAGAGAACTTGAAAATATAATCGAGCGGGCTATTTCATTTGCAAGCCATGCTTACATATATCCTTCTGATTTGCCGTCCTTTTTACAAAAGACAACTTCTCCAAAAAGAACATCAAAACTTAAAGAAGCCCTTGATAAGACAGAAAAGGAGATGATATGGCTCGCATTGCAGGAATCACGGGGAAATATAACCAAGGCTGCAACAACTTTGGGACTGCACCGTCAGCAGCTTCAAAGAAAAATTAAATATCTTAAAATAGCAACATAAAAAATAAGGGCGTATGGGATCTTCATTTTGACCCCTTACGCCCTCATGCAATTCTGTTACTGTTTATCTCATTCTCATTGCTTTCAGTCTCGCAATTCTTTCTTCCATTGGAGGATGTGTGCTGAAAAACTTTGCAATTGAACCGCCAGATAGCGGATTAACTATAAACATATGCGAAGTAGCGGGATTGGCATTCATTGGTATCTGACGAGAAGCCATGTCAAGTTTATTTAGGGCATTTGCGAGATACAATGGGTTGCCTGCTATTATTGCACCGCCCTCATCAGCTCCGTATTCCCTTGATCTTGATATAGCCATTTGAACAAGCAAGGCAGCAATTGGACCAACAATCATCATCACTATTGCGGCAATTGGATTACTGCCTCCTTCTTCATCGCTTCTTCCGCCGCCGAAGATCATAGCCCATTGTGCCATCTGGGCAAGATAGCTTATAGCGCCTGCTATCGCCGCTGCTATGGTACTGACAAGAATATCCCTGTTTTTTATATGTGCAAGTTCGTGTGCCATTACACCCTCAAGTTCTTCTCTTGATAGAATTCTCATAATACCGGTTGTGGCAGCTACCGCACCATGTGCAGGATTCCGACCTGTAGCGAATGCATTCGGCTGATCCTGATCTATAATGTAAACCCTCGGCATAGGAAGCTCGGCTTTCTGTGCAAGTCTTCTTACCATCTGAAAAAGATCAGGAGCATCCGCTTCTGAAACTTCTCTGGCGCGATACATTTTAAGAACAATCTTATCACTAAACCAATAAGTGATAAAATTAATGCCAAAAGCAAAGATAAGAGCAAATGTCATGCCTGACTTACCGCCCAAAATTGCGCCCACTCCCACAAGCATCACCGTAAGAGTTACCATTAAAACCATTGTTTTAAGGGTATTCATTTTTGCCTCCTTTCTTGAATTATCTGATTTTTTGCTAAAAAGACCTTTACCACCATGAATAAACATTGTGGCAAAGGTCTCGCTTGTTAGTTTGACTAACCGCTAATACCGGGCTTTGTTATTAAGCCGTGCTGACGATATTACCGATTCAGCTACTCCCCTTTACTAATTATTATTATATCGAAAATACTGAGTTTTGTCAATGAATCTGGCAAGTAACAGCAATTCATGGGGAGTCTTTGCAGGTTCAAGTTTGCAACTTGAATCCTTATTTCATAATATTAAAATAATATTAAAGACATCGCTATATTCGGCAAAAATTATAGAGCAGGTTACAAACCTGCTCCCGCAAGAATGTTATTATGTGACATAAAGCTTGTTTTGGATTCATCACTTAAATTAAATCTTTGCATCGAGCTTTATATTCAACTCCCTCAACTGTTTCAGAACGACAGGCGAAGGGGCGCCGCTCAGAAGACAGGACGCCTTCTGAGTCTTGGGAAATGCGATTACATCCCTTATAGAATTAGCCCCTACCATGAGCATTATCAGCCTGTCAAGCCCAAGTGCAATGCCGCCGTGAGGAGGCGCCCCGTATTGGAGTGCATCTAAAAGAAACCCGAATTTTATATTTGCATCATCTTCAGATATGCCCAATATTTCAAACAGCTTTTTCTGGACATCCTTTCTGTGAATACGAATACTCCCGCCGCCTATCTCATAGCCATTCAAGACGATATCATACGCCTTTGCCCTGACCTTTGAGAGTGCAGAAGCAGGATTTCTCAAATCTGAGCTATTCGCAGCAAAGAGTTTTTCAATATCTTCATCAGTCGGTGAAGTGAAGGGATGATGCATGGCAGTAAATCTGTTTTCATCTTCATCCCACTCTAAAAGAGGGAAATCAGTTATCCATACGAAATGAAAACTGTCCTTTATGAGTTTGAGCCTCTTGCCTAATTCAAGCCTCATGCGGCTAAGAACATCATTTACAATTTTTTCCTTATCGGCAACAAAAAGCATAAGGTCTCCATCCTGAGCCCCAAGTCTCCCGGCGATACTTCTTAATATCTCTTCTGGAAAGAATTTGGTTATCGGGGATTCAAAGCCGTTTTTAACCTTGATCCATGCAAGCCCTTTTGCCCCAAAGGATTGAGCCTCTGTGGTAAGTGTATCAACTTCCTTCCTCGAAAGCGATGCCAAGCCTTTTGCATTTAAGGCTTTTACCCTCCCGCCCCCGTTAATGGCATCGAGAAAAACCTTAAAAGAACTTTGCCTTGCCAAATCGTCCATTGACTTTAGTTCAAGTCCAAATCTCATATCAGGTTTGTCGTTCCCAAACCTTTCCATAGATTCATCGAAACTGAGCGTGTGAAATGGTGTTTGAATCGGGATATCAAGGACATTCTTAAAAACCCGTTGAATCATGCCTTCTATAACTGCAATTATATCCTCCCTTTCTACAAAGGACATTTCAAGGTCAATCTGTGTAAACTCAGGCTGCCTGTCAGCTCTCAAGTCTTCATCTCTGAAACACCTAACAACCTGAAAATACCGGTCAAGCCCCGATATCATTAGTATCTGCTTGAAAAGTTGCGGTGACTGAGGAAGGGCATAAAAATATCCGGGATTAAGACGGCTCGGCACAAGAAAGTCCCTTGCGCCTTCGGGGGTAGATTTTGTGAGCATCGGGGTTTCTATTTCTATAAATCCCAATTCATCGAAATAATCCCTTATAGCCTTCACCGATTTATGCCTGACGATTAAATTATTCTGGAGATCTTGCCTTCTCAAATCGAGATATCTGTATTTTAATCTCAATGATTCCGATGCCTCTGCTGCATCCTCTATCGTAAAGGGCAAAGCAGATGCCTCATTAAGGATAGTTAGTGTCTTAACATAAACCTCAACCGCCCCAGTTGCAATATTTGGATTTTCTGTCCTCTCGGGCCTCCTGCGCACCTCTCCTGAAATAGATATGACATATTCAGCCCGCAGGCTGTGCCCTTTTTCATGAGTCTCGTATGAAAACTCCGGGCTTAAGACTGCTTGAACAATGCCGCTCCTGTCCCTTAAATCTAAAAAAATCAAGCCCCCATGGTCACGCCTTCTGAATATCCATCCTGCTAATTTAATGATTGAGCCTATATCAGACTCATTTACCTCATTGCACCATTTATCACGCATAATAAAACCTCCAAGATTCCAATCATTGAAACCTCATTTAAAAACCGCTGGCAATATAAATATGATGGGTTTGCTGAAAAGCCTTTAGTAGCGATACCTTAGAGGCGAACCCTCCTTGCCTTTTAGAGGCAATTTAGGCATCAATTATGTGTTTAACAAGATAAAAAGTCATTTAATAAATCTTATCGCATTACTAAAGGCTTTGAAGCATACCTGCCATCTATAACCACTTTAACCAAATATTACTGCCGCAAATGGGATAGATATTCGGCTTAAAAAGATGTCTTTTCAATCTCGTCAATTACTGAAATAATTCTCTCGGCAATTATATTTATAGCCTTTTCGCCCTTTTTTACAGTTGCCTTCTGAGGATCGCCCCAAACGCCTCCCCGCCAGTATTTGATTTTATCCCTGACAATAAAAGGCTTCGGTATCTGGGGATATTCGGCTGCTGCCCTTCCTTTGACAAGTTCAGGGGAGAGATGCAATATCATAGATGTCTCGAGTTCTCCAGCATGTGAATCGTTAGGGGTTTCGACTATCCCTGCAAGTCCTTTGTAAAGAAGGTCATAAGGAGAAAAAACTGCCATTTTTATATCCCGCAACTGCTCTACAAGGACTTCCGCTGATTCTTTCAATGCCGACATGTGCAGGCTCCCGCCATGCCCTGATATAAGAAGAAAGTTTCTAAGCCCCTTCTTATAGCTCTCGGTAATTAGGTCAGAGGTAAGCCTCCTTAAAGTCTCAGCACTTATGCTTATTGTTCCTGGATGGTCTTTAGTAGAAGTGCAGACCCCATAGTGAGTGATAGGGGCGAGAAAGAATTTTCTTTTTTTGGCAGCCAGATAAAGAGATTCCTGGATTATCATGGAGTCTGTATTCAAGGGAAGGTGGCTTCCATGCTCTTCGATTGTTCCAAAAGGAAAGACGATGGTCTTTGTCTTTTTGAGGTATTTTTTAAACTCATCCATTGTTATTTTTTCAAGCAGAAACATTCTTTCCTCCACTTATACTAAACCCTAACTTAACAAAGCCTCATAAAAGACCATCCCCTTTAAAGTGTCCCCTCTTGAGAGGTGTGAAGGCATGTGAAAGGGTAACGAGGCTTTATTTATTTATTCCTTAGTTAATTAAGGGCGTATAACTCCCATTAAGCAGGTGATTGTTTTTTTGAGAAAAAGGTCTTATACAAAAGCAGAAAAATACCCACTGTCAAGGCAGAATCTGCAATATTAAATACAGGCCAATGAAATCCGCCAACATAGAAATCCAAAAAATCAATGACATAGCCATAGATAAGCCTGTCTATCAGATTACCGGCTGCCCCTCCAAGGACAAGGGCATAACATAATCTGTTATCTCTCTCTTTTATAAGCAAAAAAGTCACAAAGACAATTGCGAACAAGGAAACAATCACAAAAAACAGACTTCCAAAACTCTTGAACATCCCGAATGCCGAGCCTGTGTTTTCGACATAAACAATATTGAAAAAAGGCAGTATCGTTATGATTTCAAAGGGATGGACATATAGTTTTATGACTGTTTTTGTTATTTGATCAAAAAGTAGCACTAAAAGCGCAAGAATAAAATAAGGTAATAATCTCTGTTTCATTTAAGGGCATGATAACATCTTTCACAAATATCGGGGTGTTCTTCAAAACTTCCCACTTTAAGACTCCAATTCCAGCACCGCTCACATTTCGTCCCTTCCGCCTTCTGCACTTTTATTGAAAGATTCTCATTATTCGGACTTATATAGACATCAGATAAGTTTTCTTGGGATTTTTCTACAGACACACTGGAGACAATAAAAAGCGAGGGCAGAAAATCCTTGTAATCTGTAAGCAGTTTATAAAGGTCATCTTTTGTATAAAAAACAAGCTTTGCTTCGAGGGAGTTGCCGATTAGCTTTTCCTTTCTTTTAATCTCCATTGCTTTATTTGCTTCGTCTCTGACAGCTATCAACTTCCCCCACCCGTCTTCCAGAGAATCGTCAATAAATTTTTCATTTATATCGGGAAATCCTGCAAGGAAAACGCTCTCAACCCCTCTGTCATCCGTGTTCGATATCTTACGAATATGAGACCAGACCTCCTCTGATGTAAAAGAAAGAATCGGCGCCAGAAGCCTCGTCATATCAACCAATATACGATAAAGCACCCATTGTGCTGCAAGTCTTTCCTGAGAATCCTTTTTGAAGGTATAGAGGCGGTCTTTTAATATATCGAGATAAAAAGAGCTCATATCCACAATGCAGAAGTTATAGATGGTGTGAAATACCTCATGAAAATCAAATTTTTTGTATGCTAATTCTACTTTTCTGATGAGTCTGTGCAGCCTTGACATTGCCCATCTGTCTATTTCAAGCAAATGGGCGCTATAATCGCCGCCGTCATAATCATAAACATTACCGAGAAGGAATCTGCTCGTATTCCTGATCTTTCTGTAAGCCTCAGTCAGTCTGCTGATAATCTCTTTTGATATCCTGATATCATCTCGATAATCCTCCGCCGAGACCCATATTCTTAATATCTCAGCCCCGTTTGCCTTAATTATTTCCTGAGGTGCGATGACATTGCCGAGTGATTTAGACATCTTCTTGCCCTGCCCGTCAACCGTAAAACCGTGAGTAAGAACTGTCTTATACGGAGCCTTCTGCCTCGTCCCGACAGATGCAAGAAGTGAGCTTTGAAACCAGCCCCTGTGCTGATCGCTTCCCTCAAGGTATAAATCTGCAGGCCATGAAAGCCTCTCATCCCTCTCAACGACTGCGCTGTGACTCACTCCTGAATCAAACCATACATCAAGTATGTCCATTTCTTTTTCAAAAGATGAACCGCCACATTTATCGCATTTGTAATCATTGCCGAGAAGCTCTGAGATATCCATCTTAAACCATATATCAGCGCCGTTAAGCCTGACCTTCTCGAGTATATTTTCAAAGATAGACTCGCTTTGAACAAAAGCCTCACAGTCTTTGCAGACAATCAAGGTTATCGGGACGCCCCATGACCTTTGTCTCGATAT
Organism: Nitrospirota bacterium; assembly: GCA_037445375.1. Taxonomy (GTDB): domain Bacteria; phylum Nitrospirota; class Thermodesulfovibrionia; order Thermodesulfovibrionales; family Dissulfurispiraceae; genus DYHD01. Next base: position 55,340 of record JBBIKS010000010.1, read on the forward strand.
GCACCAGTCAGGTCTATTTGAGACCATGCCTAATATTCTTTCCTTGCCCCATGCAGGAATCCATGCAACCTTATCTATCTCATCAAGGCATTTGGCTCTTAACTCATTTGCCTGCATCGAGATAAACCACTGGGCAGTTGCCCTGAATATGACAGGTTTCTTGCATCTCCAGCAGTGAGGATAGGAATGTCTTATCTTTTCGAGATGTATAAGGGCGCCCTTGCGGATTAATGTCTCAACAATCGCATCATTTGCTTTAAAGACAAACTGCCCCTCAAATTCAGGCACTGCATTGGTAAACTTCCCCTTATCGTCAACAGGGGCATAAACATCGTAACAATGTTTAATCCCAAGCTCGTAATCATCCTCTCCATGACCCGGTGCAATGTGGACAATTCCGCTGCCCTCTCCTATAGAGATAAAATCAGCAGGCAGAACACTTGATATTCTATCTATAAAGGGGTGTATTGTCCGTATGCCAACGAGCCTTGAGCCTGCAAATTCAAGGACAACATTGCCTGTGATAATGCCTTTCTCGCTTAGTTGAACAAGATTGTCTTTAGCAAAGATTAAAATCTCACTCTCAATATCAACAGCAGCGTATATTAAATCGGGATGCATGGCAAGGGCGAGATTCGCCGGCAGCGTCCACGGAGTCGTTGTCCATATCACGATGGATGTCTTTTTGCCTTTGAGTTCAGGAAGGTATTTCTCAAGATCATCATGAATAACCTGAAATTTGACAAATACAGAAGGAGACTCTTTTTCTCCATATTCAACCTCAGCTTCTGCAAGTGCAGTTATGCACGAAGGGCACCAGTGGACAGGTTTCTTGCCCTTATAGACAGAGCCGTTGCTTACAAATCTGAAAAACTCTCTGACTATGGATGCCTCATACTCATAGGACATAGTTAAGTAAGGGTTATCCCAGTCACCAAAGACGCCAAGCCTCTTAAATTCCTCTCTTTGTATATTGAGATATTTGGCGGCATATTCCCTGCACAACTGTCTCTTGATTAATACATCTATGGTATTTTTCTGCTCACCCAAATTCTTATCAACCTGAAGCTCAATCGGGAGCCCATGGCAGTCCCACCCCGGCACATAGGGCGAATAAAAACCTTTCATTGAGTAAAATTTGACGATTATATCCTTGAGTATCTTATTTAAGGCATGCCCTATATGGATATTGCCGTTTGCATAAGGAGGACCGTCATGAAGTATATAATGCTGTTGATTCTTATTTTTCTGCTGAATCTTACTATATATAGCGATATCATACCAAAATCTGAGCATCTCAGGCTCTTTATTGCTGAGGTTAGCCTTCATTGGGAAATCTGTATTAGGCAGGTTTAATGTATCTTTAAAATCAAGTGGCATAAAAGAAAAGTTACCATTAATAAGGGTTTAAAGTCAAGAATTGGGGAGGTCC
>JBBIKS010000011.1:0-26106 GCA_037445375.1 Nitrospirota bacterium
AATGAAAGCGTCAGGGATGCTTACGACAATCTTGCGAGATACTTTGAGCTTTACAACAGAGAGAGACTCCATGAGTCTCTTGGATACCGGACACCGCATGAGGCATATTTCAGCGGCAATAATAATAATGACGATGGAGATGACTTCTGGCTAATCCACCAAATACAACCCATTTTTCTGTCTTGACAATGGGGAGTAGTTTAAACATTTGATAGCAAAGGTATATAAATATGTTATTGCGATGCCATATTCATAGTGAGAGGAAGCATATTACTCACGTAGTTTTGAGCAAGGACCTCTTGCCAATCCTTGATATAGAAGTTATTGCGGTGGTTTTAGGAATATTTACCATATCAGCTGCAATTGCATTTGAACACAGAAAATAAATATTTTTTTTTAAAATATTTATTTAACTTGATTTATTACTTGATTTATTCCTTGACAAGAATTAATATATATGTTAATAATTGACTTGATATGAGTATATTACCCCAAGTTTTTAGCAAGCTTATTTTATTTTGGAAGGAGGTGAACAAATAGTGAAAAAACTTTTAGCAGTAATACTTTCACTGATGCTTCTAGTAGCATTTACAGTGGGGTGCAAAAAAGCTGAGCCACCAAAGCCGCCTGAGCCGCCAAAGCCAGTAGAGGCACCGAAGCCAGCTGATCCAGCAAAGCCAGCTGAAGCACCAGCACCAGCACCAGCAAAGCCAGCTGAGGCACCGAAAAAGTAAGTTGTTTGTAAACACCACGGGAGTTGCTCGATCTCTCGTGGTGTTGCTTTTTTTTGTCAAAAACCGTTATATTAAAAACATATTTTTATTCTAAAGAGTGGGGTCTCCCACTCTTTTATTTTATGATTTAGTCAATATGAAAATTGATATCTTAAAGCAGAAAATTTATGAAATGGCATCTGAAGTTGCAACAGATGAGGGGTTTGAACTCTGTGATTTGCAGATTCAAGGCGGCGGCAGGAAAACCTTGCTTAGAGTGTTCATTGATAAGGATGGCGGTGTGACCATCGCTGATTGTGAAAGAATGAGCAAAAACCTTGGTGCCCTGTTAGATGTCGAAGACCCTATAAAAACACCTTATATGCTCGAAGTATCTTCACCCGGTCTCGACAGACCGCTCATCAGGCAAAAGGATTTCCAGAAAAATATCGGGAAACTTGTTCGTATAGTTACTTTAGAGAAGATTGATAATCAGACATTTTTCATCGGCAGGATAACAGATGTCGGAGAGAACTGGATCAGGATATCATATGATAAAAAAGGCAAAAGCGAGGATTTGTTCATACCATTAGAAAAAATATCTAAAGCCAGATTAGAAATAGAATTTTGAAATTTTATACAAGACCAAACAAGGTAAAACATAGGTATATTTAATGTCTAAAGAGCTTTGCAATCTTATAACTCAAATAAGCAAGGAAAAGGGTATCTCAAGGGATGCTCTTATACAATTATTGGAGTCAGCTCTTATTACTGCTGCAAAAAAGAGATTTAGTGCCAATCCTAATATAACCTTGCATATAGATCCGAAAACTTGTGTTCTTCAGGCGTTTGAGGTCAAGAGAGTGGTAGCCGAGGTTGTTAATAAAAACGAAGAGATATCTCTTGAAGATATAAAGAATAGCTTCCCCGATAAAATGCTCGGAGATACTATTGAAATACCCATTGCCATACAAGACTTCGGTAGAATAGCCGCTCAGACAGCCAAACAGGTTTTATTCCAAAAGGTTAGGGAGGTTGAGAAGGATGTAATCTTTGATGAGTTCAAAGATAAGATCGGACAAATAGTCACTGTAACAGTAATGAGAAAAGAAAAAGGCTATTATTATGTCAACCTAAAAAATACTGAAGTAGTTCTTCCTCAAAAAGAAACCCTCGCAAACGAAAGCCTTAAAAGAGGTGACATAGTTAAAGCCTATATTATAGATATCAAAAAAACACCAAAGGGTCCTCTGATTTTGCTTTCCCGCACATGCCCTGAATTTGTGTCCGGACTTCTGAAATTGGAGGTTCCAGAAATAAATGATAAGGTTGTCGTTATAAAAGGCATAGCTCGCGAACCATCAGAAAGAACGAAGATCGCGGTCTTATCGAATGATCCCGCAATAGACCCTGTAGGCGCATGCGTTGGTATGAAGGGGACAAGAATACAATCTATTGTCAGGGAAATCAGGGGAGAGAGAATCGATATAATTGCATGGAGCCCCGATCCAAGGGTTTTTATTGCTCGAGCCTTGACCCCTGCTTCTGTCAATATGGTTGGTGTCAACGAGGATGAAAAGACAGCAATGGTTGTGGCAAATGACGAGCAATTATCACTTGCTATAGGAAAACGAGGACAGAACATCAAGCTCGCTACAAAACTTACAGGATGGGAAATAGATATCTTAAGTGAATCAGAGTACTCAAAGATGAAAATAGACGATGCTGAAAAAACCCTTAAAAATGAGGGTGACAAATAGAAAACCCTTAATGTGAATGTAATCTCATATCATAAATGAATAAAGAAAAGGATTTATCTGACCCTATTCAATATATAAAGGGGGTAGGTCCATTTCGTTCCAAATTATTAGCCCGCCTTGGCATACATACACTTAGAGACGCCTTATTTTATCTGCCGTATAGATATGAGGATAGAAGCTCGATAAAAAAAATAATTCATCTCAAGCCTGACGAATTAAATACGGTAATCGGCAGGGTCTTAAAAACTAATATTAGAATTCCTCAATCCTACGGCAGCAAAAAACCGAAAATTAAGATATTTGAACTGACTATAAGCGATGGAAGCGGGATAATCACAGCTAAATGGTTTAACCAGCCTTATCTGGAAAAGGTTTTTAAATTAAGGGATGAGGTGGTCTTATACGGCATAGTAAAATTAAACTATTGGGCTACAGGACTCGAGATGCCTAACCCAGAATATGAGCTTTTAAGTGATGATGAATCCATGATTGAGCAGTCAAATATTCATACAGGCAGGATTGTTCCAATATACAGGCTGACAGAGGGATTGAGCCAGAAGCAAATGAGAAATATCATGCATTCAGTCTTAGGCGCCAGCATTTCATTTATTTCTGACCCACTACCTATTGATATAATTCAATCACAAAAACTCCTCGATCTCAGAGAGAGCATTGAAAATGTTCACTTTCCTTCCGCTGACGTATCCATAGAGGAATTAAATAAAGGTGTAACTCCATACCACAAAAGGCTGGTATTTGGTGAGTTATTTACATTTCAGGTTGGACTTGCGATGATGAAGAAAGGTGATATTTTAGATAAAGGCATATCATTTAAGCCTGATAACAGGCTTAGCAGACCTGTCTTATCTAATCTTCTTTTTGAACTTACCGCAGCCCAAAAGAGGGTTTTTGGGGAAATAATAAAAGATATGGAATCCAATACTCCTATGAACAGGCTTATTCAGGGAGATGTCGGCTCAGGAAAGACAATCGTCAGCGTTCTATCTATGCTTGCATGTGTAGAAAGCGGTTATCAAGCAGCTCTGATGGCTCCGACTGAGATTCTTGCGGAACAACACCATATAAATATCTCTCATATGCTTGAGCAAATCGGCTTGAAGGTTCAGCTTATCACTGGAAGCAAGAAGATGAACAGTAAAAAGAAGATTGCCAAAGTCATCACAGCCGACCAAGCTGACATTATAATTGGAACTCACGCCCTGATTCAGGAAAATGTGCATTTTGAGAAACTTGGGCTTGTCATTATAGATGAACAGCACAGATTCGGTGTCATGCAAAGAGCATCTCTTAGGAAAAAAGGATTAAATCCTGATACGATTGTAATGACTGCTACACCAATACCTCGAACCCTTGCCTTAACGCTATATGGGGATCTTGATTATTCCATTATTGATGAACTGCCTCCAAATAGAAGCCCAATCATTACAATACTTCTGGACAAAAAGAAAGAAAACCAGAGATTCAGGCTTATTGAAGAAGAGATAAAAAAAGGCGGACAGGTATATGTCGTTTATCCTTTAATTGAGGAATCCGAGAAGATTGACCTTGAGTCGGCAATTGCAGGCGCTGAGGAAATTCAGAAGAGATTTCCACATTTAATGGTCGGTTTGTTACACGGCAGAATGAAAGCTGATGAACGGGAGGCTGTTATGCAAAGATTTAAAGAGGGGGCTATAAACATTCTTGTCTCTACAACTGTTATAGAGGTAGGGGTTGATGTGCCAAATGCTACATTAATGGTTATAATGAATGCGGAGAGATTCGGGCTTGCCCAACTTCATCAACTCAGAGGCAGGGTAGGTAGGGGAAGCAGCCAGTCTTATTGCGTTTTATTGCAACACAAGACAAATGAAGATGCCAGAAAAAGGCTTGAAGTAATGGTCAGAACTACCGATGGGTTTATAATTGCAGAGGAGGATTTAAACATAAGGGGGCATGGAGAATTTCTCGGCACCAAACAATCAGGACTGCCAGACTTTAAGATTACAAATCTTTTCAGGGATGCGAAAGTACTCGAAGAAGCCCGCAGGGAGGCTTTCTCATTTATCGAAAAAAATAGTTCTTTAGAAAATTATCCTGGATTAAGGAAATCCTTGCAGGATTTCTGGGGCAAGAGAATTGAGCTCTTAAAGATCGCTTAGACCTACTTCGAACGATTCTTAAGGATAATTGCTTTTAAAGACAGTGAAGTCCTGCCTCTACAGTAATGACTTAAACACTCATCAGGTAAAACTGTCATTCCTCTAAACTTGTCTCTGCAGGTTTTAAGCAGGGAACGGGGATCCAGCAGTTTCCTTAATAAAATTGCTCAACGTAATGTTAGAGATACTCATATAAAAGGAGGATAGGAATAGAGCATGAATTTTTTTGAGCCGCTGTCTTTTATCTTTGGACTCATCATAGGTTCATTTCTTAATGTATGCATATACAGGCTGCCGCGTGGCATGTCAATCGTCAGACCTTCATCTGCCTGCCCAGGATGCAACGATCCAATCAAACCATGGGACAATATTCCTATAGTAAGCTACATATTGCTAATGGGCAAATGCAGGAATTGCGGTGAAAGAATATCAATTCGCTACCCTCTTATAGAGCTGCTGAGCGGTATTTTTTATCTGTCAGTATTTTATTTTTTTGGTCTCGGGTGGCATCTTTTGCCACTATTTGCGTTTGTCTCAGCCATGATTGTAATCACCTTTATAGACCTTGAGTTTCAAATAATACCTGATGTTATAACACTCCCAGGGGCTGTTATTGGTGTGATATCAGCATCTTTTCTGCTGCCTGACCCATTTCTGGACATTAATTCTACAAATACAATAGTTGGATTCATAAATTCACTAAGCGGACTCCTTTTAGGGGGGGGTCTTTTTTATATAATCGCAATTTTGAGCAGGGGCGGCATGGGCGGCGGCGATATCAAAATGATGGCTATGGTCGGCGCATTTATGGGCTGGAAAGCGGTTCTGCTGGTAACATTTATAGGCAGCCTCATGGGTTCAATAGTGGGAATTTTCTTAATGTTGCTAAAAGGCAAGGACCGAAAAACCAAGGTTCCATTTGGTCCTTTTTTAGCAATCGGTTCAATCATAACTCTCTTCTTTGGGGGAACTATACTTAAATGGTATTTAGGCTGAGGTCAATTTTTTTGAATCTCTAAGCGGGATATTCATCATTAAAGAATCAGGACAAAGCGAAAGAAAAAGGTAATCAATAACATAGTGGGGCGCCTGAAAAACATCGTAACGAGCGGGAGCATGGAGAGCCAACTTAAGAAATGGAGAAGTGCTATATAGTGCCTATCAATATTTAAGTAACTGAGAACTGCATAAAACCAAAATATATCTGCCGGCTTGCTGTCTCTGTTATCAAAAATTCAACTTTAATAAACAGACACTAAATAACTCCATTGTTGCCAGTTGTTGAATAGAAACAAAGAAAGGTTCCGGATAAGCAGGAACGACAAAAAGCCTATAAAGGTCAATAACGGTGTCGTTGTCATTATTACCTAAGTTGAGCGATTCCTTTATGTAATTTTCTCTAATGATAGGCGGGACGACTGTCCTACGGATTATTATTAATCACCAATTGGGTAGGACAGCCGTCTCGGCTGTCGTGAGTTTGCCAACAAAACCGCTCAATTCAGGTATTAGACTGTCAAAATATTTATGAAGGTTTTATCAAATATAAATGCTTAATTATTTAATAAGAAACGGTCTTGTTTTTGATGGGATTGCCTCTGAGCCAATCTGCCAAAATATTGGCATATCTGGCGACAGGATAACTTATATTGGGGATAAAGATTTGCCTGCACATGAAGTAATTGATGCAGATGATTTTTATATAACCCCCGGCTTTATAGATGTCCATGCACATTCCGAGTTTAACCTGCTGCTTGACGGCAGGGCAGAGGGCAAGGTGTCTCAGGGCATAACTACGGAGATAAACGGCAATTGCGGCTTTTCAGCAGCTCCTCTTTATGGTGAGGCATTTGAACATAGAGAACGTGAACTTAAACAACTTAAGATAAACGAAAGATGGCATGAATTTGAAGAATATTTTGAGATACTTCAAAGTAAAGGCATCGCATTGAATTATGCTACCTTGTGCGGACATGGAAATATAAGGGCATCTGTTTTAGGCTATGCAAATATATCTCCTAACAATGAAAGTCTAAACATGATGAAAAGCCTATTTTATGAGTCTATTGTGCAAGGATCCCGCGGCCTCTCAACAGGTCTTGTCTATCCGCCTGGGGTTTATTCTGAGACAAAAGAAATTATAGAACTGCTGAAGTCTATATCCTCTGAAAATAAAACGATCATATACACATCACACATGAGAAGCGAAGGAGATGAGCTTTTAGAAGCCATTGAGGAGGTTATCCAGATCGCAAAACAAGCACGGGTAAATGTCCATATATCCCATATTAAGACATCAGGAGAGCAAAACTGGTGGAAAATAGACAAAGCCATAGAGCTGATTGAGGATGCCCTTCAAAACGGGATTAGAATAACCTGCGACAGTTATCCTTATATAGCTTCAAGCACTGATCTTGATATAGTATTGCCAGCATGGGTTTTTGCAGGAGGAGCAAACGAAGAGATAGGCAGGCTTAAAGACCCTGAGATATCTCAACGGATTAGGTTGGAATTAGCTTTAAAGGGGGACAAATACTGGAAGAATGTCTATGTATCATCAGTCAAGGATATTAAAAATAAATGGATGGAAGGAGAGAGTATATTTGATATTGCAGTAACTCTCGGAAAAAAACCAGAGGATGCGGTCATTGACATTATTATTGATGAGAACGCAGCGGCAGGGGCGATATTTTTTACAATGAATGAGGACAATCTCAGACGCATTCTTACCCTTCCATATGTCATGATAGGTTCTGATAGTTCTGCAAGGAGTTTTTCAGGACCTACTTTTACGGGGAAACCTCATCCGAGAGGATTTGGGACATTTCCAAGATTTATAGGAGACTATGTTAGAGATGAAAATATTATTAGCCTGCCAGAGGCTATAAGGCGGATAACCGCTCTGCCTGCGAAAACCTTTGGAATTAAAGAAAGAGGGATTATAAAGGAAGGGTTTTTTGCAGATATAGTCATTTTTGACTATAATCAAATTAAAGATAATGCATCATACAGAGAGCCTTTCACAAAATCCGACGGGATTGAATATGTCTTTGTTAACGGTTCTCTATCAGTTAAGGAAGGGAAATTAACGGAAATCTTATCTGGAAGGGTTTTAATTTAAGCCTAAATTGAGCGATTCTCATGTTATTATCAATTGCTGGTATGCCCCAAAGCCCTTAACAATGCGATAAGATTTATTGAATGGCTTTTTATATTATTGAATATATTTGTTTTCGCCTCTAAGGTATCGCTGCTAAAGGCTTTTCAGCATACCTGCAATCTAATTTTATAAGTTTAGTTCAAGAATCGATCAAATTAGGTTAAAGATATATTTAGCATGAAGATATTTCATCATCTGCAAGGGACAGGGCATGGTGCAGGGTAAAGCCCTGAATAAAATATATGAAGCCTGTTATAGGTATAACATCTGATTTGCAGCAAAAAACATACAAGCTAAAGCAGGAGTATGTTAATGCAGTCTTGCGTTCTGGGGGTTTGCCATTAATCATAAGCCCTTCTCTTGCTGACAATTCTATTGCACATAAATCTCAAGAATCTGCCTCCACTACAGATACAAACTCTTACATATGCGAAGTAGCTGATTTGATTGACGGTCTTTTACTCTCTGGAGGGGATGATATTTCGCCTTGCTATTACAAGGAGGAGATTTCTGTTCCAAAAAAATTTCTGAAGGTTGTCCCTAAAATCAGGAGCGACTTCGAGTTGAGCCTTCTTAAGGAGATTTTAAAGGGACGAAAACCTGTTTTGGGTATCTGTCTCGGTATGCAGTTATTAAATGTTGCATTTGGCGGCACCTTATATCAGGACTTGAGATACCAGAGCGGCGGCATCATAAACCATAAAGGTATCGAGCATGATATAAAGGTCTGTAAGTTTTCGGGCTTAGAAATAAATCATTCAAGATATGTTGTCAATTCAACGCATCATCAGGCAGTTAAGATTCTTGGTGAGGGTTTGGATATTTTTGCCTTATCTGATGATAATATAGTAGAGGGTTTTTATAAAAGGGATTATCCGTTTTTGGTCGGAGTTCAGTGGCATCCCGAAAGAATGCCTGATGATGAGCTTTCAATTAAAATATTGGGATTGTTTGTAAAAATATCCGAACGAAAAAGGAATAAGATATATGCAGATTAACAGGTTTTCTTTTATTTCATTGCTTGGATTAGCAATATTACTTGGATATCTTTGTTATCAAATATTTAAGCCCTTTTTTTCTCCAATTGCGTGGGCGGTTGTGCTTGCAATCGTTTTCTATCCCCTTTGGAACATTATTAACAGGCATATTAAAAATAAATCTCTCGCATCATTAGCCGCCCTTTTTCTTATACTCTTAGTTATAATCGGTCCATTTTCATTTATATCTTTTATGATCGCTATGGAATTAAAGGATCTCCCAAGATATCTTGAAGAGGGCGGAATGCAAGAGATAAGGGGGACAATCGAGAGCCCTTATATTAAAAGTATTACTGAAAAAATAATGAATACATTTAATGTTACAGAAGCAGAAATTGAGAAATCAATCCTCGATAATCTCTCTAGATTTGGGAAGGGACTGATGGATAATTTTACTAAGGGTATAGGCAATATAGTATCCGTCAGTATTAATTTTGTATTTATGACTTTTGCACTTTTTTTCATACTGAAGGACGGCGGTTACTTTTTGAAAAAGTTTAATGATTATCTTCCATTTACAGAAGAACAAAAAGACCGCCTTACATCTCAAACGAAAGATGTCATAGTCTCAACTATCTACGGAGGTGTAGCGGTAGCTATTGTTCAGGGGAGCATAGGAGGGCTGACATTCTTTTTACTTGGGATATCATCTCCTGCCTTGTGGGGGCTTGCTATCTCCGTAGCATCTTTCTTACCTTTAATAGGAGCTTTCGGCATATGGGGACCGATGACGGTTTATCTATTTATAAGAGGGGATATTTTACAGGGTATTATCCTTGCATTAGTGGGAACATTTATAATTAGCCTGATAGACAATATTTTAAAGCCTATCATCATCGGGGGCAGAACAAAAATGCCTGTTCTGTTAATATTCTTCAGCGTTCTGGGTGGAATTCAGCTATTTGGTTTAATAGGGCTTATTATGGGGCCGTTGGTGGTCGCAATTTTTATTTCTGTTATTGACATTTTCAGACATGTGGAAGAAGGAGGAAAAAATGCTTAGCACGACAGAATTAAAGGAGTTAGCCGCTTATAATGAGAAGGAGGGGTACTTTGTCAGTTTTTACCTGAATGTTGACCCTAATTTCAATAAAAAAGGGGACTATATTGTTCACCTAAAAAACATGATTAAGCAGAAAGCAGAATCCCTTGATAAGGCAATATATAAAAGGGTAAAGGAGGATTTGGATAAAATAGAACATTATGTCTTGACAAACAAGAGGATGTTTAAAAAGGGGCTTGCAATTTTTAGCTCAAAGGAAGGTTCTTTATGGAAAGAATACAATATCGGGCTGCCAGTAAAAAATGAACTGATAGTGGATAAAGGAGTCTACATAAAGCCATTGATGGATATCCTTGATAATTATAAAAGATATGGTGTTTTGATTATTGGAAAGGATTCCGCACGGATTTTTATAGTCCATCTTGGCGAGATTGTTGAATATGGTGAAGTGACTAGCGCCGACATACCGGGCAAGCATAAAAAGGGAGGCTGGTTTGGCCTTTCCCAAAACCATTATGAAAGACATATAAATGTTCATGTGGGCATACATCTTAAAGAAGTTGTCGAGAAGCTCGATTCGTTTCTCTTAGGAGAATATATAGGAAGGCTTATATTAGGAGGATCTGAGGAGGCTGTCTCGATGTTTAAGGGGATGCTGCGTAAAACAATCCTCGATAAGGTTATCGGCTCTGTAAAGATTGAGATGCTTTCTAAAGGCGATGATGTGCTCAATAAAGTTGAACCGATTGTATCTGCATATGAGAGGAAAAAAGAAGAAGATATAGTCAAAGAACTCATTACAAGGGCAATGAAAAATGAAGCCGCAGTTTTAGGGCTTGAGAATGTTCTTAATGCTATACAAGAGCAAAAGGTGATGAAACTCGTATTTATCTCCTCATATAAACAAAAGGGGGTTAATTGTAAATCATGCAGTTTTTTGACAACTCAGAAGATTAACTCCTGCCCATATTGCAAAGGGGATTTTGAGGGAGTGGATTATATGGTTGACCTTGCTGCCCAGAAAGCAATTCAGCAGGGGGCTTTGCTCGAGGTTGTTACTGAAAACAAGGATTTATCAGATGCAGGGGGAATCGGAGCTTTTTTGAGGTTCTAATATAGGATTTAATTACTGGCGAAGCGGGAGAAATTTTTACCTAAAAGAATCGCTCAATTTAGGTTTTAAATACTCCCGTTTCATCAAAGATGGAGAAATCAATATTATAAAATAAAAAAAGCATTTCAACTTTAGCTTAAATATTATTTGCTAAGACATTTGAAGAAGCCTTTTACTTAGAAATTTTAGCCTTTTTCCCTGAGTTTTTCTTCTTCCTCCTGCTCTGTTTTACAATCTATACATAAATCAGTAACTGGCCTTGCCTCAAGCCTTTTAATATCAATCTCCTTCCCGCATGTTTCACAGGTTCCGTATTCGATATTTTCAATTTTTTCAATTGCTTTATCAATTTTTTTCAGAAGTTTTCTTTCTCTTTCTTTTAACTTAAGCATGAAATTCCTATCAATTTCAAGAGATGCCTGATCGCCAATCTCAGAAAGTATATTGCCGCTTGGCAAGGAGTTGATGGCTATGCCAGCATCAGCAAGAAGCTTATCCCTTTGAAGCAATAACTGCTTTTTTATTTCTTGAACCTTCAGTTCCCTATCCGACAGAGTTTTCTTAAGTTTCATTTTTGCTTTCATTTTGGAGCCTCTTAAGGAAAAATAATTTTATAACTTTGTAAAATAGCAGAAAACATAAGGTATAGTCAAACTTGCTGATATAGCCTGAATCCCGATATAGAATAAGGAAACCCTGTAGCAAGCTACAGGGAATTACGAGTTAAAAATGCTTGCTTCCACTTCCACCCTATCCCTGCCCTTCTGTTTTGCAATGTAAAGCGCAGCATCTGCAGCGCTAACAAGTGCATTTGCGCTTCTTTCATCTCCATGCATAATAGATGCTACACCGAAACTCATGGTGACATAAATCGGGCCTTTCGGCGTCTCAATGGGAGAAGAGATTATTGCAAGTCTGATTCTTTCGGCAATCTGTGCCGCTTCAGAAAGTGTACATCTCTGCAGTATCACCAGAAATTCCTCCCCTCCATACCTGCCCACACCACTGTATGCCCTCAAACTGCCCTTCATCCTTTTTACCATCTCCTGCAGTACTATATCTCCGACAAGATGTCCATATGTATCATTGACATGTTTAAAATGATCTATGTCTCCCATTAAAACTGCCAATCCAACTCCTGTTCTCCGGCTCCGGTATAGCTCAACCTTGAGCATATCCCATATTGTGCGACGGTTCCATGCGCCGGTCAGTCCATCATAAGCCGCCAGCTCGCGGAGTGTTTCACGCGCAACTATAAGATCTTCCTGAAGTTTAATAATCCGTTGTCCCACGCGGAGCCTGACAAAGAGTTCCTCCGCATTAAAAGGCTTTGACACATAGTCGTCTGCACCTGATTCAAGCCCTCTCACAATATCCCCCTGATGGTTTTTTGCTGTCAAAAGAATGATATAGACATATGGCTCTGAACCTCTTTGCCGCACAGACTGACAGACTTCTGTGCCGTCCATCTCCGGCATCATCCAGTCAATCACTGCAATCTTCGGAGCATCAGGAGATTGGAGCGCCTCCCATGCCTCTTTCCCGTTGCAGGTTACAACAACTTCATAGCCGTAATCCTTAAGCATGGTTTCAAGCACCTTGCGCGAGATTGCCTCATCTTCAGCAATAAGGACTTTCATAGTTCACCTCTCATGATTTCTGGAGCATTATTTAAACTTTAGATAATAAATAAATCTTTAAAACAGCATTTATCGTAAGGCTGATTTTCTGCCAAAATTTCAAGTATTCAAAGAGATACAGCATAACCCCTTATACGATAATAATCATCCCTTGCACTCAAAAATGCCTTGCGGTCAATAGGGGAGATTTTGATATTTTCGCTCGAGGTTCCTTCCTCTTTGAAAAACCTCTGCGGCAGGTCATCATGGCTTACATTGAAGCCATTTAATTCATTCAATCGCCGTTCAAGATTCCAGATTCTTTCGCCTATCTTTAAAAGCGTCTGCACATTATAGTTAGCCCCAGTGACTGCATTCAATGCATTAGAGTATTCTTCAAGGCTTGCTGCAAAAAAAACAAACTTGCAGGCGTTTAAAGAATCAATTACTGCGTTGAGATCTTCTGCAATCTTTATTATCCTCGCCTTGCCCTCAAATGAAAACCTATTCGTAGCAACAGGTTTCCTTAATATCTCGTGGCTTATCGGATATGCCCTCAGATGACATCCGCCCCTGTTGGAAGTTGCATATGACAAAGCCATTCCATAAGCGCCTCTTGGGTCATATGCAGGCAGTTCAAGTCCTTTGACGGACATGCTTAATTCAGGACAGCCCGCAGATGCTGCATACCTTAACGAACCTTCTGCAAGCAAGTCTCCTATACCCTGCCTGCTGCCAATGTCTATAAGAAGTTTAATTATCTCCTCTGGTGACAATCTTAGCTTATTTATCTCAGAATAGCACGCAATAGTAGATGCTGCGCTTATTGTGTCCATCCCATATCCATTGCATATTTCATTTGCCCTGACGATAGACAAAAGGTCGCTGCAGCTGTTTAGAGCCCCAAAATGTGAGACCGTCTCATATTCAGGTATCATTTCTCCTTTACTGCCTTTTTTTTTGCAAAGGACAGGACAGCCGGAACAGCCTGTTTTTTTAGTATTGAACCGTTTCTTTAGATTATAGCCAGAATAATTTAAGGCATCGGGGAAGAAGGTTTTCCTAAAGTTCTCTGTTGGCTCAAGCCTCCTTGAGTGTATAAGGTCAACCAGAGCTGCTGTCCCAAACTCTGCAAGCCCAAACTCACCAAAGATAGACGGCGAGGCTCTCAAAAGCCTCATTATTTGCATATTGGCATCTTTTAGCCCTTCAAGGTCAGCTATCTTAATCTTTTTATCCCCAGTAACATATATTGCCTTTAGCCTCTTTGCTCCCATAACGGCACCTAAACCACCCCTGCCGGCACAATAATGCCTGTCAAAGATTATTGAGGCAAACTTGACTTGCTTTTCTCCTGCTATGCCAATGGCGGCAAATGATAGCTTCTCATCTTTAGATATTTTTAATTTTGATATATTTTCTCCAATAAAATGCTCGGCATCTTCCAGAGATATTTCATCATTCTTAATATTGAGAATAACCCATTTATCTGAAATGCCTTTGATTTCAATCAGGTCAAAACCCGCCTTTTTTAATTTTGTTCCGAAATGCCCGCCCACCGAACAGTCAAAAATAGTGCCCGTCAATGGGGATTTAGATATTACAGACATCCTGCCGGATGTGATAGCAGGAGTGCCTGTCAGGGGTCCTGTTGCAAAAATAAGTGGCATCTCAGGGGAGTTGTAATCAGATTTGATATAATCTGAGAACATAGCAACTCCGATCCCTCTGCCCCCAAGAAATTCCTCATATAATTTCGAGGGTATCTTATAAACAGATATTTCTCTATTGCTTAAATCTATCCTTATGCCTTTACCTGTATAACCCGACATTATAGAACCCTATTTATAGAGTCTGTTTATAAACAGGCTCTATAACTTAAATCATGGGATTTATTAAACTACAAAGATATTTGGTGAATCTATATATCTTAGGAAAAAAATAACTCTACCAAATGCCAGAGGGTTTCCCAAAGATTGAGTTATAAGCATTAAAATCTGTTATATTAATTAATTATAAGTGATTTTATAAAAATTACAACTTATTTCACTGGAGGCTCGATCTGCAAAGAATCTTAAATATTATCAAAGGAGACAGGCTCTTTCACCTCTTTGGGATGAAGCTTTTGGATGCCGGGGAAGGTTTTGCACATCTAAGCGCTGAGGTCAGGGAAGATTTTTTAAATGCCCACCAAATAGCGCACGGTGCTATGATATTTGCCCTCTTGGATGTTGCTTTTGCGATAGCCGTTAATTCTATAAACGACGCTGTAGGCGTGCAGTGGAGTTTCAATATGTTCCGATCTGCATCTTTAGGTGATACGGTAACAGCAGAAGCAAAGATTGTGCACAAAGGCAGAAATCTTCTTGTCGTGGAGTTTACAGCAAAAAGCGCAAAGACCCAAAAACTACTCGCCCAAGGCATGGCTACTGCTATGCCTTTACCTTTGGAAAGAAAAAAGGATAAGCAGCCTGCATCGGATAGTTAATGCCTAAATTGAGCGATTCTTCTTTAAAAACTTTTTATGAGTGAATCAATATCCATTTTACAATCAGATGTCTCAAAAAGAATCGATGTTTTTGTAGCTGAAAAAACGGGTATAACTCGCTCCCAGATTCAAAGGCTACTTGAAGAAGGTTATATTCTTGTGAATAATAAATCCTGCAATCAGAGTTATAAAGTCAGGATAAGTGATGTTGTTATCTTCAATAAACCAGCAAAGAAAGTCGAGACTCTCGTTCCAGAACCATTGCCAATAAAAACATATTATATGGATGATTATCTTATAGTTGTAGATAAGCCTCCAAATATGGTTGTTTATCCAACCGCTGGACATAGTAAGGGCACTTTACTTAATGCGGTCTTTTATCACACCAAAAAATTGTCATCAATAGGCGGACCTGTAAGAAACGGGGTTGTTCACAGACTCGATAAAGATACAACTGGGGTAATGGTTATCGCCCTCGATGATAGAGCATATTATGGACTGATAGAGCAATTTAAAAAACGGATAATCAAGAGAAAATATACAGCGCTTATTTATGGCAATCTAAAAAATGAATCGGGGCAGATTACGCTCGAAATTGGCAGATCATCAACGGATAGAAAAAAAATGTCCACTCAAACAAAAAAGGGGAAAGAGGCGATTACATCATGGAAGGTCATCAAAAGGTTTAAATCAGCAGCCCTTATTGAAGCAATATTGGGCACTGGAAGGACTCACCAGATAAGGGTCCATTTTTCCTCTATCGGACATCCAATATTAGGTGATAAGATTTATGGAAAGAAGATATTTATAGAAATGAATCATAAAAAAATTAGATTCACAAGGCAGATGCTTCACGCTGACACCATAGGATTTTACCATCCTATAACAGGAAACTATATTGAATTTTACAGTCCTCTGCCGGAAGATTTCAGGGAATGCCTTGAGAATCTTAGCACATAGGAGATATCTATGCTCGAAATAATTAAAAAAAGAAGAAGTGTAAGAAGTTATTTAAAAAAAGAGATTGAAAACGATAAATTAAATGAAGTCCTCAAGGCAGCTATGCTTGCTCCAACTGCGAAGAATATGCGGCCTTGGGAATTCATAGTTGTCACAGATGAAGAAACAAAAAATCAGTTTTCTAAAGCAACAAAATATTCATTATTTGCCAAAAATGCACCAGTAGTAATAGTGATTTGCTATGACATGACTAAAGGGAATAGATTTAAAGAAGACTGTTCTATCTCTGCACAGAACATATATCTTGAGGCTGTAAATCAGGGACTCGGAACTTGTTACATCCAGATTGCTGAGGGAACGGAAGGGTCTATAGGCGAACCCGAAGCGTTTATTAAAAAAATATTGAATGTGCCTGACTCTTATCGTGTCCTATGCTTGATGCCATTAGGTTATCCAGAGAGGTATCCGGAGCAGCATAAAGAAGAATTATTGTTTGAAAAAGCAAAGATTCATTATGAAACATACATGCCTGAAAGAGGCTTAAAATAATGACAGGATAGTCAAGGGGTTTGCAGGTCTATGTATATTTTTCGGACGATATTCCCTATGTTAATCTTGAAATGGTATAATGAAACAATAAGGATAAACTAAAAAGAATGCCTTCGGCGCTTTTTAAAATAACAAAAAATATAAAATAAATTGAGCGGTTTTTTTGCCAAACAGAAGACAGCCTATACACACATCCTCTCAAGGGTGTAGGCTATTGATGCTAATTGGCTTATAAAGTGATTTCAGATGGACAAATCCCCATAAGTGTTTTTTAAGAAGTATCGCTTAATTTATGCATGAGAAACTAATACAAGATGAAAAATATATTCGATATCTTTTCAAAGTCGAGCCAATCTAAACCTTTTAATCAGATTCATGACAGACTTGCCCCTAAGTACGGCTACTTCAGGAAATTTCTTGAGCATAACAAAGTAGCCTTGGGCTCTATTGCTGATATGGAACAAATGTATTACAGCGGTATGCCATTCAGTCTGGTTTCTGTGCTAAAGAAATATCAGGAGTTAGCTGAAGCAGTCATGGGATTAACATATAACCTCGATAAAATGTCCAACAATAAGTTTTCGCTTCTGAAAGACAAATTCTATGAGATAGATAAAGTAATATCAAAAGAACTCACCCCTTACGTGCCGCTTAAGGTGAAAGACAAAGATATTATCCTGGCTCTGGAAAATATTTATCCTGAGATGAAGTGTATAGTAGGCGGTAAAGCAGCAAATCTTGCCTCAATAAAGAATTCCTTGGGGCTTCCGGTCCCTCCCGGATTTTCAATAACAGCTTATGCATCTGAGGAATTTCTTAAACAATCCGGTCTGGTTAAGCTTATTATGACTGAACTTTCAAGAATAAAGTCTCTCGATTCGGTTTATGCCATGAGGAAGATGAGCGAGAATCTGAAGGAAATGATTATGCAGACCCCTATTCCTCCTTCAGTTGCCGAACAGATAATGGAGGCTTATGAAGGACTTGAAAAAATAACACATAAAAACATCAAGATAGCGATGAGAAGCAGTGCAATTGGAGAGGATACGGAGGCAAGCTTTGCAGGGCAATACATATCAGTCTTGAATGTTACGAAAGATTCGATACTTGATGCATATAAGACAGTCCTTTCGAGTAAGTATTCTACCCGTGCAATAAATTACAGACTCCAGTATGGACTAAGTGAGCAGGAAACCCCTATGTCTGTATTGGCAATAGCTATGGTTAACTCAAAGGCAAGCGGGGTAGCTTACACTATGAACCCAACCGGAAAAAACATAGGCATTAAAATAAGCTCTATTTGGGGCATTGGTGAACATCTGGTTGGCGGCGGCGCATCCCCCGATACATTTATTTTAGATAGGGCTGAGGAAATAGTACTTGATCGCAAAATCAGCACAAAAGACCAAAAAATGGTGCTTCTTGAATCCGGGGGCGTCGGTCTTACAAAGTCGCTCGAAAATGAAAAGTCAATCTCGTCTATAGATGATAAAACTGTCTTGAAGCTGAGAAAATACTGTCTGCTCTTGGAGGAGTTTTTTCAGGGGCCTCAAGACATTGAATGGGCTGTTGATCAAGATAACAATTTGTTTATATTACAATCAAGACCTCTCAAAATCCCAACTCTATCTCCTATGTCATCAAAAATTGAGAAGCGTGAATTTCCAGATAATCCCATATTGCTCTCATCCGGCAGGGCAGCTTCTTCAGGAATCGCTTATGGCAGCATTTTTGTTGTTAATAATGAGAATGATTTAGACCATATACCTGATAATGCCATACTCGTTGCCAAGACTGCTTCGCCTGATTATGTTAGGGTTTTAGGCAAAATAAGAGGAATAATTACCGATATTGGCAGCATAACAAGCCATTTGTCATCCGTCGCCCGTGAATTTGAAATTCCTTTTATAGTTGATACCAAAGATGCTACCAATATTCTAAAGACAGGCGAAAGAGCAACAATTTTTGCTGATCAAGCGATAGTCTATAAAGGAGTCGTTGACGAACTTATTAAGGGTATCAGGCCTGCCAAGAAGATGATTTATGAAAGCCCTGTGCATCAAAAAACCCGTCAGATACTAAACCTGATATCACCATTAAATCTAAACGATCCTTCTCAACCATCTTTTTCTCCTGAGAACTGCAAGACTATTCACGATATAATTAGATTTGCCCATGAAAATGCAATCAGAGAAATGTTTGGTATTGCAAAGACAGTTGAAACTGATAAATTATCCCTTAAACTAAAAACAAACATACCACTTGACCTATACATCATAAACCTTGGCGGAGGGATCAAGGAAGGTCTTACTAAATTCGATGCTATTACTCCTGAAAAGATCGAATCTGTGCCTTTAAAAGCCATATGGAAGGGTTTCTCCCATCCGGGCATAACATGGTCTGGCGGTGTGAGTGTGGATGCTAAAAAATTAATGACATTGCTCGTCTCCTCTACTACCCCAGACTTTACTGAAACCCTCGATATAACAAGCTACGCTATAATTTCTAAAGACTATATGAACCTCAGCGCCCGCTTTGGTTATCATTTTGCTACTATAGACACCTTATGCGGCGAAAATAGCGATCAAAACTATTTATCCTTACAATTTGCAGGAGGCGCAGGTTCTTACGCTGGGCGAACCATGAGACTTCAGTTTCTCGGCAACATACTGCGGCAATTTGCTTTCAGCGTCAATATGAGGGGAGACCTTCTTGAGGCAAACCTGTTCAGATATGACAAGAACACAATGAAAGAAAGACTCGATCAGGTCGGCAGGCTTCTTGCGTCAAGCAGGCTCCTTGACCTCGCCATATCGAATCAAAACGACATAGCGGTTTTGACAGAACGCTTTCTTAGCGGTGAATATGACTTTCTATCACAGAAGAAGGAAGATCAACCTGCCGATTTTTACATACACGGCGGGCATTGGTCGAGGCTCAAAAAAGATGGAAATATTTACTGCATTCAGGACGGACTTAAAGCCGGCTTTGGTTTATCATCAGGGGTTGCCGGAATAATGGGCAAGATAGTTGGACATGCATTTACT
This sequence comes from Nitrospirota bacterium, assembly GCA_037445375.1. Taxonomy (GTDB): domain Bacteria; phylum Nitrospirota; class Thermodesulfovibrionia; order Thermodesulfovibrionales; family Dissulfurispiraceae; genus DYHD01. The sequence continues at coordinate 19,613 of JBBIKS010000011.1, forward strand.
GATTTTTTGGATAATATTGAGGCTTATTTTTACTTTCCTCTTGCCATAGCAAAAAACAGCGAGATTGCTGATGGAACCATAAACTTGAGCGTTATGCCAATTGAGGGCAATATTGATAGAGCTGGCGGTATAGCCTTCGGGCTTAAGGATGTCGGGAATTATTTTGTATTAAGAATAAATGCCCTTGAAGATAATGTAATACTTTTTGAGTACATTAACAATAAAAGAATTCGACGAATGCAGGCGAATAAAAAAATTGAATCAGAGAAATGGTATGCCCTGAAGGTCAAAGTTAAGGGAAATCAAATAAGAGGATATGTGGATGACGAACTACTCATAGAATATCTTTCCGATAAGGATACTCAGGGATATGTCGGTATCTGGACAAAGGCTGATTCTGTAACATGCTTTGACAGTCTTTCAGTAGAAACAAAAGACAAAAAGATGATATTTAACTACTGATTTATATAAGTATTCATGAAACAACTGTCTTAATCCAACTTAAAATTCACTTGGTTTTGCGAGTATCTCTAAAACCTTCAAATCGAGAAATCTTTTTGAGGCTGCGGATTTAATTAGCAAAATCGTATCAACACCTGATGCGGTGCCGGCTACTGCGAGAATTTCTTCTTCTTCAGGGATGAGCCCGCCATCAACTGCCATCATTGATATCTCGCAGCATACCTTCGTTCCCTCCCCAAATCTTCTTAGTGCATGAGCAACCATGAGTGTAGGATATATACCGCTGAATTTTGAGGAAAAAGAAGTTTCTATGCTGTGGGTCAGCATAGTTCCCATATATACCTTTGCGCCTGCCTCCTGAATTTTCCTTTTTATTTCTTCTCTCATTTCAGAGCTGTTAGGCATCTTATATCCAGCAGAATGCGTTACCACAACGATATTAACACCTGAGTCCTTAAGTCCTTCGGAAAATAATAGACCTGTCTTACCGCTAACTGAAGCTATCACTATATATTTATATTTATATTCTGCGATTGCATCTTTCACAATTTGCAAACATGCTTCTGTATTGGCATTGCCGTTTTTTTCGAAATAGACTATCTTTTTTTCCATTTATTCCTCCATACTTTTGTAGAATAATTTTATTATAACTCACATTGAGCGATTTTAAATTGATTATATATGACTGGCGTGCCTCAAACCCTTTAGTAATGCGATAAGATTTATTAACCAAAAAATGCAAGAATCATTCAATTTATATTGATTTTATGACTAATTATCTTTATATTCATATCCCTTTTTGCACAAAGAAATGCCTTTACTGCGATTTTAATTCCATCCCTTTTGATTCGAATCTTTCGGATAGATATGTTTCTGCAATTTGCAGTGAAATAATATCTAATAAGGCTGTAATGGGCTGCCTTAAAACGGTTTATATCGGCGGCGGAACGCCTACCACACTAAACAGAGGCTCATTGCTAAAAATACTCAAAACTATTACTGACAATTGTTACATTGAGAGTCAAGCAGAGATAACAGTCGAGGCTAATCCTGAAAGCATCTCTGAAAAAAAGGCTGAGGAAATCATAACATCTGGAATAAATAGAATAAGTATTGGCTTGCAATCGCTCGTTAATGATGAACTGTTTATTTTAGGACGGATACATACCTCCGAAGACGCAATTGAAGCATTAAGACTCTTAAAAATGGCCGGCATCAATAATATATCCGTTGATTTAATTTATGGCATGCCAAGAAGTCCGTTATTACCTTCTTTGTCAAAGCAAGACTTAATTTTATGGCAGGATACCCTTATAAAAACTGCAAGCCTCAGCCCGGAACATATCTCAATTTATGAGCTGACGCCGGAATATAATACCCCTCTTTACAATGAAATCAAATCGAAAAATCTATTGATGCCAGATGAAAATGTTGTATCTGAAATGTATTATTGCGGCAAGGAGATTCTCGAGCGGCTTGGATATGCCCATTATGAGATATCCAATTTTGCAAAGCCCGGATATGAATGTAAACATAATCTCAATTACTGGGCTGGGGAGGATTACCTCGGCATTGGAGCAGGCGCACATTCGTTTGTCGGAGGAGAGAGATATTCCAATATCAGCGATGTTCATGAATATGTTAAAGCTATTGAAAATAGATTGAATACCTTGGTTGAGAGCATTGAATTAACCCCTGAAGATAGATTTAGAGAGCTTATATTTCTTGGCTTAAGAAAGATAAAAGGTATTGAAATCGAAAGGATGCCATACGATATGCTTAAAAAATTGCAGCCAGTTATTGATGAATTGATTGATTATAACTTTTTAGAAATTAAGGATAACTATTTAAAACTTTCCACCAAAGGACTTATGTTGAGCAGCGAGGTTATGTTGAGATTGATGAGGATTCTCTGACTTTGCAATGTAAAAACTCATACTGATAAAGGATCTAAATCACATACTGCATCGGGATTCAAAGAACGACCTTATAGAAGGAGAAATTTTGTGTTACCCGAAACGGAAAACTGCTCCTGTAATCTATTGTGCAGTATGAGTTCTTTCAGAAAACTTAACCAGTTGGGTTAATGTTTCAGCAAGACCTCTCGAAAGCTGGTTTTCAATATTATCATATATTTTTTACATTATATCTTCGCTTTATTTACTTACCCTCTGCGCCATTTGGTCATGGCGCACTCTTGGGGTCAGGGTATTTGTTCATAGGGCAAACAGATAGACGCTAAGCCTTGTGAAAACTAAATATCCACATTTTTGGCTTCGAGGGCATGTTTGATGATAAACTCTTTGCGGGGTTCTACCTGATCCCCCATAAGAACAGTAAACATCTCATCTGCTTTTACAGAGTCCTCTACGGTTACCTGAAGGAGGGTTCTCTTGTCGGGATCCATAGTCGTCTCCCACAATTGGATAGGGTTCATCTCACCAAGTCCTTTATATCTTTGGATCGTAAGCCCCTTTTTTGCTATCTCCGTAGTTGTTTGGAGAAGCTCCTCAATGGACGAAACATCCCTTCTTTCTCCTTTGATATTTAAAGCAAATGGCGGGTTGCCAAGGGTCTCAGCAATATCTTTATATAAAAGTGAAGCCTCCTTAAACTCTGGGGACTGAATGAATAGACTCGACAGATTGATCTTAAAATTATGCCTCCTGAGTTCTACAGCGTATGTATCGTTTTCTTCATCGAAAATAATATCTTCTTGCTTTACCTCGCTGAATCTTTCTTTTATTGCCTGTAAGATGATTTTTAAGGAATCCTCACTTTTAAAATCCGTCTTGTGTATGCCTCTTTCGAGAAGAAAAGATATGATGAGCGGGTCTCTCCTCCTTTTTTTGAACCAGTCAAGCAGCTTGTCGTAATTGTAAGCCTTTTTTAAGTATGGGATTAGTTTCTCTCCCCCTGCGAGTCCTGATGGGGTTAATATCTCGATTTCCTCTACTGCAAGTTCAAAAAGCATCTTCACTAGTTCACTCTCATTCTGAACATAGCGATCCGTTTTACCCCTTTTCACCCTGTAAAGCGGCGGTTGGGCGATGTATAAATATCCCTTCTCGATCAACTGTATCATCTGCCTGTAAAAAAAGGTCAAAAGGAGGGTTCGTATATGTGCACCGTCAACATCGGCATCAGTCATTATAATTATTTTATGGTAACGGCTTTTTCCGGCATCAAAATCCTCCACCCCAATACCTGTTCCAATAGCCGTTATCAATATCTTTATCTCTTCTGATGTAAGCATTTTATCAAATCGGGCTTTTTCTACATTCAATATTTTCCCTCTTAACGGTAAAATCGCCTGAAAAAATCTGTTTCTCCCCTGCTTTGCAGAGCCTCCTGCTGAGTCCCCTTCAACAATGAAGATTTCAGAGTTTGCAGGATCCTTTTCCGAGCAGTCTGCGAGCTTTCCCGGCAGTCCTGTATCTTCAAATAGTCCTTTCCTCCTCGTTAGTTCTCTTGCCTTCCTAGCGGCATCCCTTGCCCTCGCTGCCTGAATTGCTTTTTCTATAATCTTTCTTGCTACCGACGGGTTTTCTTCAAAATATATCGCAAGGGCTTCGTTTGATGTTGACTCTACTAGACCTTTTATCTCGCTATTGCCCAGCTTCATCTTAGTCTGTCCCTCAAACTGGGGAGAGGGGAGTTTTACGCTTATTACCGCAGTTAACCCTTCCCTTATGTCCTCTCCTGAGAGACTCTCCTTGCCCTCTTTCAATATCCCGGAAGAAACTGCATAACTATTAGCTGTCCTCGTAAGGGAAGATTTAAAACCAACGAGGTGGGTTCCGCCCTCCTTTGTGTTAATATTGTTAGCAAAGGTATAAATATTTTCTGCATACCCGTCATTATACTGAATGGCTATCTCTACGGCTACCCCTTCCTTCTCGCCGTAAATGTATATAGGTTTTGGATGGATGGGTATCTTATTCTTGTTCAGATGCTCAACAAAGGACACTATACCGCCTTTATAATAAAAGGTTTGGGATTTACCAGTTCTTTCATCAGATATTGATATCTGGAGCCCCTTGTTCAAAAAAGCGAGTTCTCTCAACCGTTGCGCAAGTGTATCGTAACTGAATTCGGGAGTCTCGAAGATATTAGAATCTGGCTTGAAAATAACCCTTGTTCCCCTGCCCTTTGTCTTGCCAGTTACAGTAAGGAGCGAAACCGGCACCCCCCTCTCAAATCTCTGATGATAAACCTGTTCATTTTGTCTTATCTCAATTTCAAGCCACTCTGAGAGAGCATTGACAACCGATACGCCGACACCATGAAGACCACCTGATATTTTATACGCCTTTGACTCAAATTTCCCTCCTGCGTGGAGTTCCGTCAAGACAATCTCTGCTGCAGTTCTTCCTTCCGGATCTCCCGGATGCGGATCAACAGGTATCCCCCTGCCATTATCAACTACCGTGCAGCTGTTATCAAGATGAAGCGTAACATCAATGCTTGTGCAGTAACCCGCAAGAGCCTCATCAACGCTATTATCCACAACCTCATATACGAGATGATGAAGTCCTTCAATTCCTGTAGAGCCAATGTACATAGCAGGCCTTATCCTGACAGCATCCAAGCCTTTTAGAATCTTTATTTCTTCAGCGCCATATGCCCCGTTTTCTTGTGTTGAAAACTGGTCTGCCGTGTTCATTTCTTTATCTTCTTGCACCTTTCGTCCACCTGTTAATTGAGGCTCTTGCAAAAGTCATTAAGTTGTCATTTCGAGTGAAGCGAAAAATCTTATATGTTATTGATCTTAAAAGATTCCTCATAATCGTTGGGAATGACAAAAACGCTTGTTTCCATATTTTTGCAGGAGGCTCACTTATTATCTTAATTTTTTTCATTCCAAAATATTATGACCTTAATGGCATTATCACGCATTTGTATTCATCCATTCCTTCTTCCAGAAGCATTGACGCTTTAAGCGGGTCAATAAATTTAAAAACTATCTTTTCGGTTGACATTGTATTTGCAGCATCCATGAGGTATAATGCATTAAATGTTATAACAAATGGCTCTGCGATGTATTTTATATTGATCTCGTCTGTTGCTTCTCCAAAGTCCGGGTCATTTGCCGAGAGGATCAAAGTATCAGCTTCTATGCTCAACTTGACTACGTAGCCTCTTTCCTTGCTCATAACAGCAACCTTCTTCAGTGATTTGAGAAATTCGCTTCTATCTACGATTAGTTCTTTTTCAAATGATAGTGGTATTGCATGTTCATAATTTGGAAATGTCCCTTCTATCTGCCTCGTTAATATCTCTGTCTCTTTAATTTTGAATAGAACATGATTTTTGCCAATCGTTATACTTGCCATATCTTGTTCATTAGTCAATATCTTCTTTATTTCCAAGATGGCTTTTTTAGCAATGAGAATATCCCTTGAATCCTCCAGATTCCCTGCATATTTAATCTCAATAGGACACTTCACAAGCGCAAGGCGGTGAGTATCTGTCCCAACTACGGTTAAAATACCATCAGCGGTTATCTTAAAAAGTAGTCCTTTTAAAAAAAATCTTGATTCTGTATCCTTTGCTACATAAAGAGACCGTTCTATAGTCTTTAAAAGCTGTGATGCAGGGAGAATTATTTCGGTCTCCCCTTCTAAATCAGGCCATAGGGGGAAATCTTCATGCGACAAGCATGCAAGCTTAACTAGACTTCTTCCTGAAGTTATCTTTAACCACTTTTCGTCAATGGATTCGAGAGCGATGGTTCCTTCCATTTCCTTGATAATCTCAAAGAATTTCTTCCCGTGAATGCATATCTTGCCTTGCTCTTCTATCTCCATATCAAATGGTTCTTTATATGCCGTTTCAAGGTCTGTAGCCATTATAAAAGACCTCTCATTGTTAACATTGAGCAAGAAATGATTCAATATCGGTAAAGAACCACCCCTATCAACCAAGCTTTGAATATTTGAGAGTTTCTTTTGCAGCAATTCCTTTTGAACTTTTATCTTCATTGTTCCTCCTCTTCTAGAGAAAAAGTATTAGTAAACGCCTATTTATAA
>JBBIKS010000011.1:26206-53917 GCA_037445375.1 Nitrospirota bacterium
AATAGAGCGCAGCTGCTCCATATTGTTTACTCTTTACTTATATTCAATCTTTTGGTGATAATCTCAACTGCCTTATTCACGTTTTCTTCCACCATCCTTTTCTCTTCGACCTGCTTACAGGCATATATTACCGTTGCGTGTTCCTTTCCACCGAACAAATTTCCTATCTCAGATAGCGATAGATTTGTGTTATTTCTAGATAAATACATCGCTATTTGACGGGCATTTACTAAATCCTTCGTCCTCCTCTTTGATTTCAAGTCTTGCGCCTTTAACCCAAAATATTCACTAACCGCCTTTTGGATAGTTTCTACCGTTAGTGGTTTATCTTCGTCGGATATCTGTCCTTTTAAGACGGTCTTTGCCATCTCAAGACTTATAGGTATCTTTGTGAGGGATGAATAAGCTCCTAATTTTATTAGACACCCTTCAATATCCCTAATATTCGACTTAATTCTCGTTGCAAGGAAGTAGGCAACATCCTCAGGCATATATATTTGCTCCTTCTCTGCTTTTTTATAGATGATAGCCATCTTAGTCTCTACCTCTGGCACTTGCACATCAACGATGAGTCCCATATTGAATCTTGATCTTAATCTATCTGTTATATCGGATATCTCAGATGGCGCTCTATCGCTCGATATAACTATCTGTTTCTGTCTTTCATACAACGCATTAAATGTATGAAAAAATTCTTCTTGAGTCGCTGTCTTATTAGCTATGAATTGAATATCATCAACAAGCAAGACATCGAGATTTCTATATTTCTCTTTGAATTCCGACATTTTATCATTTCTTAAAGAATATACAACCTCATTTATAAACTGCTCAGATGAAAGATAACAAATTGATTTAGAAGAATTTATATCAATTATCAAATTTCCTATGGCATTCATAAGATGTGTTTTACCTAAACCAACCCCGCCATATATGAAAAGCGGATTATATGAAAAACCCGGATTCTCAGCAACCTTTCTTGCGGCTGCATTTGCAAGCTGATTTGAATTTCCTACTACAAATGTCTCAAAAGTGTACTTAGGATTTAAATAAATACCCCTCTCAGAAAGCCAGTCTCTTCTATTTTGAAGCGACCTAATAGTGGTTTTAACTCTTACATCCTCTTTCTCTGCAATCGTATATTCGATCTTTAATGGCTGATTTACAATATCACCTATTATCCCTTCTAAGGTATTAGGATAAAAATCATCAATCCACTCTTTAAAAAACCTATTAGGTATCTCTATTACCGCGCATGTATCATCTATATTTATTAACTTCATTGGTTTAAACCATAGATCAAATACGCTGTTTCCAACCTTTTCTTCTATTTTTTGAGAGGCATTCTTCCAGATACTTTCTAATTTCATTTTTTTATAATTTCAATGGTTTATCGCAACTTTTTTCAAAATAGGATACATTTTAAACATATTATTAACAATTGTTAATAACCTTATAATTTGAATTTGCAAACTATAAAACACCAGTTAAAGAGGTTTCAATAAAATATTATTCATGCTTTATCTAAACTTTCTGAACAAAAAAGGTTATTAAAAAAAATAAATTTACATCTACATTCACAATAAACTTCTCTATTAAACAAGGGCTTAAAAAATTTACAAACATTTAAACCATCTTTACTATAACTATTAAGAAAATTTTTAAAATAAATAATAATAGATAAAGATTTAAAATTCAACAAAATAAAATGGTATAATTTTACCCAATTATGTTGGCAATCTAAGAAATGAAGTAATAAAAACATCAATCTCTCCATCAAGTACAGCATCCACATTACCAACCTCTAATCCAGTCCTATGATCCTTTACAAGTCTATAGGGCTGTAAAATATATGATCTTATTTGATTGCCCCAAGAAATATCCTTTTTATCGCCTACTATATTTTGAAGTTTTTTTTCTTTTTCCCTTAGATGCATATTATAAAGCTTTGATTTTACTATCTTTAAAGCTGTTGCCTTATTTCTAAGCTGAGACCTCTCACTTTGACATGCAACTACGATCCCCGAAGGTATATGTGTAATTCTAACGGCAGATGAAACTTTATTTATATGCTGACCCCCTGCGCCAGATGCCCTAAATGTGTCAATCTTTATATCATCTTCCCTAATTTCAATCTTTATATCATCTTTTATTTCAGGATAAACAAGGACGGCAGAAAATGATGTATGCCTCCTTTTATTTGCATCAAAAGGGGAGATTCTAACAAGTCTATGAACCCCAGCCTCAGCTTTTAAATATCCAAATGCAAATTCACCAGAGACTGTAAAGGTGACATCTTTTACACCTGCCTCGTCTCCGGGTTGAATATCTACTATTTCAGTCGTAAAACCGCGCTTGTCTGACCATTTCAGATACATTCGCATCAACATCTGTGCCCAGTCCTGACTTTCGACTCCACCAGCTCCTGGGTGTATTGTAACGATTGCGTTGTTCCTATCAGCTTCGCCGGAAAGGATAAGTCGGAGTTCTATATTATCAAGTTTTTTCTTTAAATCTTCAATCTCTTGTTTAAAATCGCCCAAAAAAAGCTCACCTTCTTCTTCTTTAAGTATATTGAGTGAGTCTTCGAGGTAACACACCTTTTTGAGGGATGTCTCGAGCGGCAAGATTATTTCTTGAATGTTCGCTTTTGCTTTCTGGAGCTCCATTAACCTTTCGGGCTTAGACCATATATCTCCTGATGAGAGTTCACTTTCTATTTTTGCTAATTCTTCTTTCTTTTTATCACAATCAAAGATAACCTCTTAAAAAATTAATGTTTTTTTTCAATTCTGCCAAATCTTCAATAAATTCTTTTTGTATTACCATAAAATAGTTACCCCCAAATTCTTAAAAAGTATAGGATTTATTGCCTCATGACGAATTATCAAGCAATAAACTGTCATGCGAGGGAATAAAATCCTCAAAGCATGTTTAATGTTTTCTACATAAATTACTGCTAAACAGCATGGCAGTTTTCATTTTTAAAAGGTAGATTTTATCTATAATTTATTATCGCTCTATAGAACCGTCGCAATAATTTAGTTAGAGCCCTTTTATAAACTCCCAATTGTAATGGTGAGCCCGTCGAACTATGAAATAAAAACAAAGATTGCATCACCCTCGATAGGCTCAGGATAACAAAAAGCAATTTATAAAGAGACACTAACTGGTTGTTCACAATTTTTTATAGAAGGAAATGAATAAAGTTATAGAGATGACGATACAGAGATATGAAAAGATATCCCCAAACCTTGTATATAAAGTCTGTGTTGTATCTTTTTTTATGTCTCTTAACAAATAAGTTCTTTCAAAAAGCTTTGTTTTAGCAACAATATTGCCACTACTATCTATAAAACCGGAAATACCTGAATTTGCGGCTCTTATTACTGGTTTTCTGTTTTCGATCGCCCTAAATATAGCCATACTAAAATGTTGGTAAGGACCATGGGTATTACCGAACCAAGCATCATTGGTAATAGTAATAATAAAATCTCCTTCTTGAACAAAAAATTTTCTCACCATGCCAGGAAATATAATTTCATAGCAAATTAGAGTTGCAAAGCTACCGAAGGGTGTTACCGCTTTTATATAGGCATCTCCTGGATGGTAGTCGCCAACACCATAGACCAGCTTATCAATGAAAAAAAGTATCGTTCTGAGCGGCACATATTCACCAAAAGGCACTAAATGAATTTTATCATATATGTATGAGACATTGCCATTTCGATTGAGCAAAACAGCGCTGTTAGAGAGTCTTTTTGTTTTTGAACCGATGTTTTCTTTAACTTCTTTTACAAGAATACTCCCAAATAGCATATATGAGTGGAGTTCTTTTTGGAAAGATATTAAATCCTCAGTTAATGCCAAATCGTTCTGAAAAGAAAAGGGGAGAGCGGTTTCAGGCCATATGATAATATCAGGCGACGCGGAGGCAGCCTGCGAGGTTAATTCTTTGTAGGTGTGCAAGACAGATTTTTGATAGGAAATGTCCCATTTTTTGTCTTGCTCGATATTTCCCTGAATGATGGCAGCTTTAATATTAGAGCCATTTCTATCCTGATGAAGCCTAAAAAATCCATATGAAAAGGTGAATATGAAAATAAGAAATAGACATACAAAGCCACCCAAAGAGGCAAGAGACGAATAAAGCGGTCTCTCGGTCTTTTTTAGCTTAATAATAAAAATATCGGCAATAGCTCCGTTGAAAGCTACGATTAGAAATGATATGCCATAAATACCGGTTATGTCAGCAATCTGAATAAGGGGAAGAAAATTATATTGGCTGTAGCCGAGGCTTGACCAAGGGAAACCTGTTAAGGCATAAGAACGAATAAATTCAAGAGATGCCCATAAACAGGGTGCTACAAGGAGTGCGGGAAGGTTGGTTTTTTTGATAGCGATAGAATAAAGTAGGCAAAATATAGCAGTATAAAGGCTTAGGTAAAGTGATAATAAAAATACAAGAATAATACTGAAAATAAAAGGCATGGAACCATATACATAAATTGCGTGATAAATCCAGTAAGTTGTGCTAAAGAAATAGACTACGCCCAGCAGAAGCCCAGCTTTGAAAGAAAATCGCCTTTCTTTATCGTAGAGGGACACGAGAACAGGCGCAAGGGCAAACCAGGCAAGGAAATAAAAATCCATATCAGGGAAGGACAGAAACAGAAGAAATCCTGAAAAAATAAACGGTATATAGCTTCCTCTAATAGTAGAAAAATCTTTAATTTTATTATTTGGGTTAAAGAACATAAGAAGAATTAAACAGCCTCCAATTTGGACAAATCTGGGTCTGATTATGGTATCATAAAAACATATATGCCTGCTATTGTTATTATACCCTGTCGTTATGCATCGACCCGCTTTCCGGGGAAACCCCTTCAGTCTCTGCTTGGCAAGCCGCTGATACAGCATGTATATGAGAGGGCAGGTAACGCAAAGAAAATCAATGGGATATTTGTAGCAACAGACGATCAGGAGATATTTGAGGCGGTTAAGGGTTTTGGCGGGCAAGCTGTGATGACCTCAGCGGCACATAAATCTGGTACTGACAGGATTACAGAAGCCCTTTTGAAGATAGAAAAGACAGATGAAAACGCAAAAGTGGCCGATATTATTGTTAATGTTCAGGGAGATGAACCAATGATAATGCCAGAGATGGTGGATGATGTTGTTGAATTGATGAATGATATAAGGGCGAGCATAGGAACGCTTGCCAGAAAGATAGATAAATCAGATGATATAACAGATCCGAATGTTGTCAAGGTTGTTTTTGATAAGGATAGTTTTGCCTTATATTTTTCGAGATCGCCCATACCCTTTCATAGAGATATTTCATGGCGGGATGGAGTTAAATTAAGCAATCTAAGCAAGTTCAATATGTTCAAACATGTAGGAATATATGCATATCGCAGGGAATCCCTGCTTAAATTTACCAGCCTGCCTAACTCACCTCTTGAAGAAGCGGAAAAGCTTGAACAACTAAGGGCGCTTGAAAATAGTTTTAAAATTAAGGTAAAAATAACTCCATATGAATCAATCGGCGTTGATACGCCGGAAGACCTTGAAAGGGTGAAGAAATGTCTAAGTATATCTTCATAACAGGTGGGGTAGTGTCGGCCTTGGGAAAAGGGATAGCTGCTTCAGCAATCGGGGCGCTTTTGGAGGCAAAAGGGCTGAAGGTATCAATTCAGAAATTAGACCCTTATATAAACATAGATCCCGGAACCCTTAGCCCCTTCGAACACGGAGAGGTATATGTTACTGATGACGGATGCGAGACCGACCTCGATCTTGGTCATTACGAGAGGTTTACGAGTCACAAGACTTCTGTGTCCAATAACTATACATCCGGAAAAATTTATCATAATGTAATAACAAAAGAGAGAAGGGGGGATTATTTAGGCAATACCGTTCAAGTAGTTCCACACATAACAGATGAGATAAGGCGGGCAATTAAATCTGCTGTTACCACTGCAACCGATATATTGATTGTAGAGATTGGCGGCACAGTTGGTGACATAGAAAGCCTCCCTTTTCTTGAAGCGATAAGGCAGTTTAGATATGATGTGGGCAGGGAAAATGTGATTTATATTCACCTGACCCTTGTGCCATATATTAAAACCGCAGGGGAACTCAAAACAAAGCCTACCCAGCACAGCGTTAAAGATCTCAGAGAAATTGGCATCCAGCCCGATATACTTTTATGCAGGTCTGATGTGCTCCTACCACAGGATATGAAGAGAAAAATAGCAATACATTGCAATACTGATATAGATGCAGTTATATCCGCCCTTGATGTAGAGACCGTCTATGAGGTTCCTCTCCAATATAAAGCAGAAAATCTTGATAAGGTGATAGAAAAAAAACTATCTCTTGATATTCGTGAACCGGATTTATCCATCTGGTATGATGTTGTCACCAAGATAAAGAATCCTGAAACAGAGACTCTTATAGCTATAGTTGGTAAATATGTTGGACTCAAGGATGCATATAAGAGTCTTATGGAAGCCCTTTCACATGGCGGCATTGCTAATAATGCGCGAGTTAAATTGCTTTGGGTGGACTCTGAAGATATAGAGCGTAAGGGCGTAGAAAGGCTTTTATCAGACGTTGACGGCATTCTCGTTCCGGGAGGTTTTGGGAGCAGGGGAATAGAAGGGAAAATCGAGGCAGTTAAATATGCGAGATTGAAACAAATACCTTTCTTCGGTATATGTCTTGGGATGCAGTGCGCAGTGATAGAAATAAGCCGTAATGTATGCAATCTCAACGCAAACAGTATGGAATTTGAACCTAATACAGAGCATCCCGTCATCTATCTAATGGAAAGCTGGTATAATCATAGAACAGGGAATCTTGAAAAGAGGTCATTTGAATCTGAAAAAGGTGGAACTATGAGGCTCGGGGCATATCCATGCATCCTTAAAGATTCAACGAATGCCTTTGAAGCATACGGTAAAAAGGAGATATCAGAAAGGCACAGACACAGATACGAATTCAATAATGCTTATAGAGAAGCACTTTCTAAATGCGGGCTTGTTGTTATAAGTGGTGTTTCGCCCGATGATGAATTAGTCGAGATTATAGAACTCAAGGATCACCCATGGTTTCTGGGCTGTCAGTTTCATCCTGAATTCAAATCAAGACCGACAGAGCCTCATCCTCTCTTCAGGGCATTTATCGATGCATCACTGAAGGCACAACGTTCATTATTTGTATAGAAGAGAGACAATCAATGAGAAGAACAATAGTATTTATAGGAGATTCACTTACAGAATTTTATGATTGGGAGAGGCGGTTTCCCCAGCATGAAGTATTAAATCTTGGCATTTCTGGTGAAAGGGTTGAGGAGTTTTACGAAAGGCTGCCGAGGGTAATATCTAAAATCAAGGAAGCCGACTTTATTTTTATAATGACTGGCATAAACAATATAGCAATGGAAGATTTCAATGTGATCGGAGCTTATAGAGGGATTATTGCGACCTTGACTTCTAACTATACAAACTCCACAATTGTTGTGCAAAGCATCTTGCCCGTTGCTTTATATTGGATAGACAACTTACTGATAAAGTCTATAAATATGACACTGAAGGAGATATCTGAAAAACATAAGGCAAAATATCTCGATATCTACAGTCTTTTTATAGACAGCAATAGCAAAGCAAACCGATTATACCTGCTTGATGACGGGGTGCATATAAGCGATAAAGGGTATCTGGTGTGGTCTCAAGCGGTTGAAGAGTATATAAAAAATAAGATTACTCTTTCTATATAAGGTGGCGTTTGAGCAGAGAGATTTCCTTAAGGAAGCCCCGAAAGGCAAGCAGCTTATTGATACCCAGCGGTCTTGTCTCAGGGTTCTTCATGTTTTCAATCACTATTTTTCGGTCATACATTTTTTAAGACTTTATGAATAAAGTTGCTTTATAATACTACCAAAAATCTAAGAGAAGTTGTTGTGTCTATTAGCGTAATCATACCGACTCTTAATGCTGAAAAATATATATTTTCACTCTTAACCAATATCTGGGCTCAAAATCTTAAACCCTCAGAGATTTTGGTTATTGATTCTTCATCTGATGATAATACCGGAAGCATAGCAGAAAGTCTAAAAGCAAGGGTTATCAGGATAAGCAGGGAGGCTTTTGATCACGGCGGCACACGCAACCTTGCTATAAAAAAATCATGCGGCGAAATTATAGTGCTTTTGACGCAGGATGCCCAGCCCTTTAATAGTTATTTTATTGAAACCCTTATCAGTCCTCTCAAAGATGACTCAATTGCCCTTTCATACGGAAGGCAGGTGCCACGGAATGATGCTGATCCAATTGAAAGGTTTGTGAGGCAATTCAATTATCCTGAAGAATCAATAATTAAAGACATTAATAAAATTCCGATTTTAGGCATAAAGACATTTTTCTGCTCAAATGTTTGTTCTGCAATTAGGAGGAAGGAGTTTGTGGAGGTAGGTGGGTTTCCAGAGAATATCATAATGAATGAAGACATGGTATTGGCAGCCAAACTAATTTTCAAAGGTTATAAAATTGCTTATCAGTCCTCAGCTCTCGTATTGCATTCTCATAATTACAGATTGAAAGAACAGTTTCAGAGATATTTCGATATAGGCGTATCCATAAGCAGAAACAAGTGGCTTCTGAAAAACATTAAAACAGAAAGCGAAGGCATAAGGTTAATAAAGGAACAGACAAAATATCTAATAGCCGAAAAAAAGTTTTCTTTTATATTATATGGATTCTTGCAGGCTATGATGAAATACTCTGGATACCGTCTCGGCATGGCAGAAGAGAAACTGCCGCTAAAATTAAAAAGAAGCTTCAGTATGCATAAAGGTTTCTGGAAGTATAAAAATACTGCGTTTCAGGAGGCTGCGTGAAAGGAATAATTCTGGCTGGGGGAAGTGGAACAAGGCTATATCCAGCAACATTAGGTGCATGCAAACAGCTCCTCCCGATTTATGATAAACCGCTTATTTATCACCCGCTTTCAACCCTAATGTTTGCAGGTATAAGGGAAATTCTGATAATCTCAACAACGGAAGATACGCCAAGGTTTCAAAAGATGTTTGGTGACGGCTCCAAGCTTGGTATTAGCTTTACATATGCGGTTCAGTCAGAACCAAAGGGATTGGCAGATGCATTTATCATTGGAGAAGAATTTATAAAAGATGAGGGCGTCTGTCTTATATTAGGCGACAATATTTTTTTTGGTCATGGATTGACGGATATATTGAAGAAAGCCAAGAAGGATGTAGAGAGAAACGACGGAGCTATAATATTTGGGTATTATGTTAAAGATCCTCAAAGATATGGCGTTGTGGAGCTTGATAAAAAAGGCAAGGTTCTATCTATTGAGGAAAAACCTCTCAAGCCTAAATCGAATTATGCCCAGACAGGGCTTTATTTTTATGATAATGAGGTTGTATCTTTAGCAAAAAAAATCAAACCTTCAGCAAGAGGAGAGATCGAAATAACGGATCTGAATATTGAGTATCTCAAGGCGGGTAAGCTAAAGGCATATCTGCTCGGGAGGGGCTTTGCTTGGCTCGATACAGGCACACATGAATCTATGCTTTCAGCAAGCGAGTTTATCGCGATAGTTGAAAAAAGACAGGGACATAAGATTGGCTGCATAGAGGAGATTGCTTACAGGATGGGCTATATAGATAAAAACAAGTTGATGGAGCTGATCAAGCCGCTGATGAAAAGCGGTTATGGTGAGTATCTATTGGGAATCCTTAAGGAAAACACAGGGGTCAGTCATGCCATTTGAATTCAAGAAACTTACTATCCCCGATGTTATCTTGATAAAACCAGCGATATTTTCAGACACGAGGGGGGGGGTCCTTGAAACCTTTAAATCATCTGATTTTGTTCAGGCGGGCATAAAAAAAGCCTTCGTTCAGGATAACTTATCATGTTCCCAAAAAGGTGTATTGAGAGGACTTCATTATCAGCTTAATCCTTGTGCGCAAGGCAAGCTTGTAATGGTGCTCAAGGGCAGCATATTAGATGTTGCTGTGGACATTAGAAAGGGATCTCCATATTATGGCAAGTGGGTATCCGAGATTCTCACCGAAGACAACAGGTTAATGCTCTGGATTCCTGAAGGTTTTGCTCACGGATTTTTGTCCCTTAAAAACGACACATTAGTTCTTTATAAAAATACAAATGAGTATGCACCATTGATGGACAGGGGGATTATCTGGAGCGACCCCCAAATAGGTATTAATTGGGCTATTAATAACCCTCTATTATCGGACAAGGACGGCAAGCATCCTTTATTGAAGGATGCAGAAAATAATTTTGCATATGGTGAAGGTAGATGAAACTTCTTGTTACGGGCGGTGCAGGTTTTATAGGCAGCGCCTTTGTCAGGCTTGCATCTCAAAGGAGAATAGCCCTTGTAGTCTTTGATAAATTAACTTACGCCGGCGACTTGAAAAGAATCGAAGGAGCAAAAAATATTGAATTTTATAATCTCGATATTGCCGACCGCGTTGCTGTTGAAGATGCCTTCATGAAGTGCCGTTTTGATGTCGTAGTCCATTTTGCTGCAGAGACACATGTGGATAGGAGCATTATTGACCCGCATATCTTTGTTCAGACAAATGTCATAGGCACAACAAACCTTTTGGAGTTGGCTCTTAAGTATGGGATTAAGAAATTTATCCATATCTCAACAGATGAGGTTTATGGCGAGCTTTCCTCTTCTGAATCGCTTAAATTCAATGAAAGCTATCCCTTATTACCTAATTCACCATACTCCGCAAGCAAGGCTTCTGCCGATATGTTTGCGAGGGCTTTTTTTAAGACATTCGGACTTCCCGTCATCATCGTAAGACCTTCAAACAACTACGGTCAATGGCAGTATCCAGAGAAATTGATACCACTTTTTGTAGCAAAACTACTTCTCGGGGAAAAATTGCCTGTTTATGGTAAAGGAGAAAACATACGAACATGGCTTTTTGTTGAAGACTGCGTTGAAGCTATTTTTAGTGTCATGGAGAAAGGCAGAACAGGGGAAATATATAATATTGGCAGTGATGAAGAGTTGAAGAACATTGATGTGGTAAAAAGCATAATTAAGATTATGGGCAAGCAAGATGATATGATAGAGTTCATAGCCGACAGGCCGGGTCATGACTTCAGGTATGCGATAGATACCAAGAAGATTTATTCAGAAGTGGGATGGAGACACTCCATCACCTTTGAAAGCGGGCTGGAAAATACAATTGCTTGGTATGTGGAAAATAAAGAATGGCTTTTGAGTAAAAAAAAGGAAGCAGAAGAATTAGTCAAATTGATCAAGCAAAGGTATAAAAAGGTTTGAGGGATTAATCTTGTGAAGGTGTTGCTGATTGGTGCTAATGGGCAATTAGGGAGGGATATTTTCAGGACAAAGCCTGCTGATCCTGCTCAGGCTGATTTGTTGCTTTTGGATAAACAATGCCTTGATATAACAAATAGAGATAAAACATTTCAAACACTTAAAGATAAAAGACCCGACATTCTTATAAACACTGCTGCTTATGTAAGGGTGGATGATGCCGAAGACAATACCGAGGAGGCTTTTAGAATAAATGCAATCGGCGTTAAAAACTTAGTTGACGCCTGTAATGAAACAGACGCAATTTTTTTTCATATAAGCACTGATTATGTATTTGATGGTCAAAAAAATCCCCTGCCTTATGATGAGCATGACAAAGAAAATCCGTTGAATGTTTATGGCATTACAAAGTATGCTGGCGAGTTATTTATAAAGAATTATGCCTCTAAGTTTTATATTGCAAGAACAGCGAGCCTTTATGGCAAAGCAGGTGCAAGCGGCAAGGGCGGGAACTTTGTTTTTACCGTACTGGATAAGATCAAGAAATGTCAGACAATGAAGATTGTCAATGACATGCATATGTCTCCTACATGTACTTATGATCTAGCTCAGGAAATCTGGAGATTAATTATCGAAAAAAGCCCTTATGGTTTGTATCATATTGCCAATTCAGGTCATTGCACATGGTATGAATTCGCAAAAACGATCTCTTTAATCTCGGGCACTGAAGGTGAAATCATACCTGTTTCGCATAGAGAATATAATACAAAGGCAATGAGGCCATTGTGGTCTCCCCTTATAAGTGTCAAAGGGATAAAGTTAAGACGATGGGAAGAAGCCCTTGAAACTTTTCTCAAAGAAATCTTGTAGGGGCATTGAATGAAAGATAAAAAAAAGTATATTGAGCTACTACTCTTAATATTTATAGATGCATTCTCTATTTTTTTTATTTTTGCCTTAGCTTTAGCAATCAGAAAGTTTGTTTTGCCCGCTATATTTTCATCTCAATTGCCTGACATATCCACGATGAATTTTAGCCACATTTTATGGATAGCATCACTGTGGGTTTTCTTTTTGTATTATGGTGGTCTTTATACAAGAAAATTCTCTTTCTGGGATGAACTGTTGACTCTTTGGAGGGTGGTGTTTTTCGCAAGTCTGGGCACCTTTACCATTCTCTTTATAGGCAAAATTAGCGAAGAGGTTTCAAGAAGCCTCTTGATGTTAGCAAGCACTTTAGCTTTGCCCCTTCTTCCTTTAATACGATTTAACTCGCAGAAATTTTTGCGAAAATATGGCATTTTCAAACGAAGGGTATTAATAATCGGGACCGGGGAACTCGCCCTGCTTACCCTGCAAGCTCTAAAGAGGGAACCTCATTATGGATATGAGGTGGTAGGATTTATAGATGATAACCCTGCTAATGGTAATATTATTGGCGGGGTTAGGATTCATAATGGGATAAACAATCTCGAACGTTATTTGGCGAGATCTAAAATTTCCGATATTTTTATTGCATTACCCGAGATAGAAAAAGAAAGAATAGAAGAATTGATCAATAAAATCCATTTAAAGGTCGAAAGGATATTACTGATTCCAGATTTTAGAAGTATTCCGCTGATTGGCATGGAACTTCATCATTTTTTTCACGAACAAATCCTTTTTTTGGAGATAAAGAGCAACCTTGTCCGCCAGCACAATATTTTTTTTAAAAGGTTATTTGATATGCTTTCAAGCATTCTTTTAATAGTTATTTGTTTTATTCCCATGCTTTTAATTTCCATTCTTATAACGATTAGCTCACCAGGCAATCCTTTCTTCACTCAATGCCGTATTGGAAAAAATGGCAAGTCATTTAAAATGTATAAGTTCAGAACCATGCATAAAGATGCGGAAAATATATTAAAAGATTTGCTTGAAAAAGATGAAAAACTAAGGACAGAATGGGAAACATACTGGAAACTTAAGAACGACCCAAGAGTAACAAAAATTGGGAACTTTTTAAGAAAAACCTCTTTGGATGAACTTCCACAACTATTTAATATCTTAAGGGGACAGATGAGTATTGTAGGTCCAAGGCCTTACCTGCCGGAAGAAATTGAAGGGTTGCAATCAGAGATGCAAGCTGTCTGGATGGTATCGCCGGGCATAACCGGACTGTGGCAGATTTCCGGCAGAAGCAATACGAGTTATAATTATAGAATAGCGATTGACTTATGGTATGTTAGGAATTGGAGTATATGGCTTGATATGGTCATACTTTTCAAGACCGCTAAAGTTGTCTTTAAGGGAGAAGGGGCTTATTAAATAGAATATTTAACCTCAATGTTTTTTATAGGTCAGGCAATTTAAAACAAGTAATGGATTTTTTGATTTAAGAACCAATTAAAAATTCCAGCCAATTGGAGGAACCATGATACCTATATTTATAGCATCAAACACAGGTTATTCCGGCAAGAACTTTATTGCTATCGGCATTGTTTCAAAATTAAAGGAACTCGGACACAATGTTGGTTATATGAAGCCTCTTAGCAAAACCTCTGTAAAAGAAGGCAAAGATGTTTATGATGCGGATGCAATTTTTATAAAAAAAGCCCTTTCTCTACCCGAGCCTATGAATGCAATCTCCCCTTTTGCCTTAAGTTATGAAACCCAGATTGTTCAATTAAGAGATAGAGACAAAGCTAAAAACGCAAATAAAAGGATAATGGACGCATTCAATTATATGAAGGACAAAGACTATCTTGTTATAAGCGGGGCTACTGATTTATTTGAAGGCTCGATGCTCAATATTGACGTCATTGCCCTGATAAATGATATGCAAGCTTATGTCATCTTTGTTGAGGTATGGAAAGGCGTTGCCTCTATGGATGCGCTTTATGGTATGCAAAGGCTGATAGGGGATAGATTTATTGGGGGTGTATTCAATAAGGTGCCGATGAATATTCTTCCTTATGTCAGGGAATCCGTAAGGCCATTTATGGAGAAAAAAGGAACTAAGATATTTGGGGTTTTTCATAAAGATAAGTTTCTTGAGTCGGTAACCATCAGGCACATCATAGAGGCATTAAACGGTGGTATACTTTGCGGAGAAGAAAAGCTGGATGAATTAATTAGTAATTTCATGATAGGCGCGATGGACGTAGATAATGCCCTCAGGTATTTCAGCAAGGTTCCAGACAAGGCTGTTATAACTGGGGCAAACAGAACTGATATACAACTTGCAGCAATTGAGACATCTACGAAATGCATAATCTTGACAGGAGGTCTCTATACAAATGAGTTTGTTTTGGAGAGAGCTTCCGCAAGTGGTGTAGCTATAATAGCTGTTCAGGAAGATACATTCTCAGCCGTTGATAAAATAGAGAGCATCCTCTCAAAAACAAGGATAAGGGAGCAGGGGAAAATTGAGAGGGTTAAAGAGCTTTTTAATCAGGAATTCGATCTCAAAAAACTTATGAAAAGCCTAAAAAATTAGTGTTATAATCTTAACTATATCTATGAGCTACAAAAGAGAAATAGAAAATCTTGAAGAAAACGACAAGCACTTTATATGGCATCCATTTACCCAGATGAAGGATTGGATAGCAGAAAAGCCCTTGATTATTACAGAGGGAAGGGACTGCTTTTTAAAGGATATTTATGGCAAATGGTATCTTGACGGGGTTTCTTCTTTATGGGTGAATGTTCATGGGCATAGACGAAAAGAAATAGATGAAGCTGTCAGGCAGCAGCTTGACAAAATTGCTCATTCCACCTTATTAGGTCTCGCAAATGTCCCTTCTATCAGGCTTGCTGAAAAAATGATTAGAATCACCAACAAATCATTTTCAGGTCTTAAGAAGCGCCTTTCAAAGGTTTTTTATTCCGATAACGGCTCAACATCAGTAGAAATCGCCCTTAAGATGGCTTTCCAATACTGGCAGCATAAGGGCATTAAGGAGAAAAAATCCTTTCTTTCCCTAAAGAATGCATATCATGGAGATACTATTGGTGCAGTTAGCGTCGGCGGAATGGACGTCTTTCATGATATCTTTGAGCCCCTTTTATTTAAGACATTTCAAGCCCCGTCCCCTTATTGCTACAGATGTGAACTGGGCAAAACCTATCCTGATTGCTCTTTATCATGCCT
Source organism: Nitrospirota bacterium (assembly GCA_037445375.1). Lineage (GTDB taxonomy): Bacteria > Nitrospirota > Thermodesulfovibrionia > Thermodesulfovibrionales > Dissulfurispiraceae > DYHD01. The sequence goes on from JBBIKS010000011.1 coordinate 41,691, forward strand.
GAAGGCAATGGAGAATATTTTAATCGAATACGCTGGCATGATAGCAGCCATCATAATTGAACCGATTGTTCAAGGCGCTGGAGGAATGATTGTATTTCCAGAATCATATTTAAAGGGGGTAAGGGATCTCTGCGATAAATATAATGTCTTGATGATAGCCGATGAGGTAGCAACAGGATTCGGCAGGACAGGCAAGATGTTTGCTTGTGAACATGAAAAAATAGTGCCAGATCTGCTATGTCTCTCAAAGGGGATAACCAATGGATATCTTCCGCTTGCGGCAACCCTTACGACAGAAGATATCTTCAATGCCTTTCTGGGAGAATATAGCGAATTGAAAACCTTCTTTCACGGACATTCTTACACTGGCAATCCTCTTGCATGCTCCGCAGCATTTGCCTGCCTTGATTTGTTTGACAAAGATGAGACTCTCAAAAATCTCCAGCCAAAAATCTCTCTTCTTCAAAAAAAATTGGGCGATTTTATGCAACTTAAGCATGTAGGCGAGGTTAGGAATAGGGGTTTTATGACTGGCTTAGAATTAGTCAAAAATAAAGATACAAAAGAACCATATCCATTGGACGCCAAAATCGGGTGGAAGGTGATTCACAAGGCAAGGGAGATGGGAGTAATCATCAGGCCACTTGGCAATGTGATAGTCGTTATGCCCCCATTATGTATAAGCGAAGAAAACCTGATACAACTACTCGATGTTATCGAGAAATCCATAATCTTTGCCACTGAAAACTACAAATAACCAGTCCCATTATAAAGGTCTCTTATTATAAAAATCCGAACTTTGTTCATACGCATAAGCAATTTTAATGATCGTTTGTTCATCAAAATTTTTGCCTATTATTTGTAATCCTACAGGGAGATTGTTATGTGCAAAGCCGCATGGTATCGAAATCGCCGGCACGCCGGCAAGATTAACCGAAATAGTGAATATGTCAGTTAGATACATCTGCAGGGGATCAGTCGTTTTTTCCCCAATCTTAAATGCAGTAGTAGGTGAAGTGGGGGTAGCCATGGCGTCGACTTTTTCAAACGCCCTTTCAAAATCCTGTTTTATTAATGTCCGCACTTGTTGAGCCTTTTTATAATATGCATCGTAGTAGCCTGCAGAAAGAGCATAGGTTCCAAGCATAATCCTTCTTTTGACCTCTTCACCAAAGCCCTGCGCTCTTGTATTCATATACATTTCGAGCAAATCTTTTCCGTCTGCTCTGAATCCATATTTTACCCCGTCATAACGTGATAGATTGGATGATGCCTCAGAAGTGGCTATTATATAATATGCCGCAACAGCGAATGGTGTATGAGGCAGGGAGACTTCAACAGGGATGGCACCTAAGGATTCAAGTTTTTTGATTGCATTCATGACAATATCATATACTTCTTTGTCCATACCATCAATAAAATATTCTTTAGGAATGCCGATTTTAAGACCTTTTATATCTTTACCTAATGCACCAAGATAATCAGGAATATTAACTATCGCCGATGTAGAGTCGAGTTTATCTTTTCCTGCAATCGCATTGAGCAGAATAGCCGAATCCGTAACATCCTTCGTAATAGGGCCTATCTGATCAAGGGATGAGGCAAATGCTATAAGTCCATATCGGGATACAAGCCCGTAGGTCGGCTTTAGCCCGACCACTCCGCAAAGGGCTGCGGGCTGCCTTATGGAGCCTCCAGTGTCTGAACCCAGAGCAGCGATACACTCGTCCGCGGCAACCGCGGCAGCAGAGCCCCCACTGCTGCCGCCGGGCACGCACTCAATATTCCATGGATTTTTTGTAGTATGAAACCTAGAATTTTCAGTAGAAGATCCCATAGCAAACTCGTCGAGATTTGTTTTTCCAATAAGCACATATTTTTGCTCTATTAATTTATTAGTAACCGTGCTTTCATAAGGCGGGATAAAATTATAGAGCATTTTTGATGCACAGGTAGTCAATATCCCTTTTGTGCAAATATTATCTTTTATTGCTAAAGCGATTCCAGTCAAAGAGAGAGCTCTCCCTCGCTGCATTTCCCGCTCTGCTTCCCCCGCCATTTTATATGAATAGTCCTTTGTGATGGTTATATAAGACTTAACCTTGTCTTCATATTCCTCAATCTGCCTATAAATGTCATTAAGAATATCCGCAGGAGTAATTTCATGTTTATCAAGAAGTCTTCTTAATTCCGCTATTGTTAATTTATTAAGCCTCAAAAAAGCCCCCTTAATTAAAAATCTAAAAATATAGAATGCCATAAGAGGGGGATTAAAGGCAAAAAAATTAAAGATAAAACAGTTTTGGTTGAATTTTATGAGCTAAGAAATATTTGTCGGCAATTCTCGATTAATTTTTAATGTCTCGAGATTGGTCCACCTTGTTCGCAACAACAAAATCATTTTTGCCGAAGTGCTATTGCAAGGTTTTTTATTCCTTCGCAATCTCATCAATTTTCTCAGAGAATTGATGAATGTTTGCACTTTGAGCATATTTTGCATTAAAATTCAGCAAGCTTAAATAATTTTTGGAGGCAGCATGAACATTAAAATAAGCTTTCCTGGAGGTAAAAAGGTTAATGCAGAAATTGATGGAATGGTTATAAAAACTGACCAGCCTATTCAATACGGCGGCGAAGGAACAGCTCCAAGTCCATTTTTACACTTTCTTGCATCAATTGGAACTTGTGCGGGCATATATATTTTAGGATTTTGTCAAGAGAGAAAAATCCCTACTGAGGGTATTTCCATAAATCAGCAAATGGTATATATTCCAGTGGGGGACGGGAAAATGCAGCTTGATAAGATTGTCCTCGATGTATTTGTCCCCCCCGATTTCCCTGAAAAATACCTGAAAACGATCGTCAAGGTTGCCGACCAGTGCGCTGTTAAAAAGACGATTCTTAACCCTCCGAAGTTTGAAGTAAGGACAAGCATTAAAAATGAATAGCAGGACTGTCTCGGTAATCTTTATCTTACTTTTCATTTTTTGCTTTGCTGAACAACTAAAAGCAAAAGCTCCACAGCGTCATGCAAAAAATGAAAATAAGGAATCTGTCAACATATATGTATTTGACAGAAAAGGAAATAATCTTGCATCAGAAAAAGGTTTAATAGACAGCAAAGGAGTGGTTTCTACAAAATGCAAGATGGTCTTGAAATGGTTTGAAGCGGTTGAAAATACACTTATCGTCAAAGCTAATGACGGCAGCGCATTTCAACTCGGCAAAATATTTTTTTGCAATATCAAAAACGATCACACACTATTTTTATTAGAACCCCTTGACCCTGACAAAAACTTTCTTATAAATGCAGTAAGACCTAATGCTGATATTAAGGTTCAAGTGCCGGCTATAGTAAAAATTGACCCGCTTATTAATACTGATAATGTTCAAGAATTATTGCAGGGGGGGCTCAGATACCAAGAATTAGGGGATTACAATACGGCATTTGCTTATTATAAAAGGGCATTAATACTCAAGTCAGACTATGCCGAGGCGCATAAAAAATTGGGGAACGTTTATTTTATAACGGGCAGATATAATGAAGCCATTGCGTCTTATAATAATGCATTACAATATTCACAAGATAAGGTTGCTTCTGTTTTAAATAAGGTGGGAACATCATATCTAATGCTTGGAGATTATAGCAAAGCTATAGAGACTTTTAAGCAGGTGCTTAGTTTGAAATCAGAAGGTGCTGGAATCCGTTTTTCTTTGGGATTAGCTTATTTTATGAGCGGAAATAATGAAGAAGCTTTCAATGAATATATCAGCCTCAAAAAAATTGATGAGCAGCTCGCAGAGAGTCTTTTTGATTTATTATACAGATAATATTCTCATGGTTTAATCTCTATCGGTGTGCCGTCTTCGACAAGATGCCAGATTTCTTCAATTTCATCATTTGTCACCGCAATGCAGCCGCTTGTCCAGTCCGTTTTTCTATGCAGCTTATTAAGAGATGTCAGATCTTTGGGAAGTCCGTGTATCGCAATACTGTTACCGGGTGAAACGCCAAGCTTCTTGGCGTTTTCAATATCAGATTCATTTGGATATGAAATAAAGATAGTAAGATGATATTTATCGCTATGCTTTCTTGATGTCAGGGTGTATGTTCCTTCTGGCGTTTTATTATCCCCTAACCGTACCTTATGCCCAACTGGATTTTTCCCCAGTGCAATTTTATATGCCTTGATTACCTCGCTCTCTTTCAATAAAAATAATACCCGCTTGCTTTTTAAGACGACCACCTTATCAGCCTTATCAGGTTTTGCAAAGACATCTTGGGATGAAAAAATAAAGACAATTGCAAATATAAAAAAAGACGATATTATCCTCATTAAAATATCCTTGCTTTTAACTCAAAATGCAATTTGCTTCTGTTGCAGCAGGCATAGCCATCCTCAAAGTCTTTGCATTAAGGCAAAAGTTATCTTAAACTTATTTTAAATACATACTCAAATTCCAAAATCCTATCTTGCATAAAATTATACATCAATTTTAAGATAGATTGCGACAAAAATCTAAGAAATCTCGCGGGGTTGTTATATTATAATCGCGATCTTTATACTTATGGAGGTAATCCCATGCCCGCACCAGCTGTTAATTACCATGAATGCATTGGATGCGGTTCATGCGTTGAGTTGTGCCCAGAGGTGTTTGAGATGAGAGATGAAAAAGCGTGGGTAATAGGATATGAAAAATGTAATACCTGTGATTGCCAAGAGGCCGTTAATGCATGTCCAACTGAAGCGATAAAGCTTGAGTAGCGGTTAAAGCAGATTTTAACGCCTTGCCGCTGAAAGCCTTTTTAATGAGCCAATCTCAATGCTTTTGATGTTTGTAATATGCCCTCGTCAATTCTATAAAACCATATATCTTTAAGTCTATAAAGTCGCCTCTTTTTCTGCAATCCTCCAGTGCATAGTAAACCCTCCGAAGCGGGGTTTTGATTATTTCTATTGATTCTGTCCCTTCAATCTTATACAAGGCTTGAAGCTGTAAGGGTGCCATAAAAGCATTCTTGGCGATAAAAACATCCATCATTTCTGCTGACATGCCAGAGGAAAGCGGTCCCTTAGCGATAAGTATAAAATCCTGAGCACTGTAGCCTGTCTCTTCAATCAATTCTCTTTTGGCTGCATCAACCGCATTTTCTCCTTTATCGTTGAGCCCGGCGGGGAATTCAATAACAAAATTATTTACAACGGGCCTGAATTGCCTGACAAGCAAAACTTCTTCATCTGCGGTAACAGGGATAATCGCAACTACGCCGTTGCAATTAACCCTTTCCACAGCCTCCCAGTCTCTTAAATTTCCAGAATGGTCAGTATATCTCAGGATAATTGTTCTAAGAAAACTGCCTTGCCAACAGACCTTTTTATCAGTAACTCTCATAAGAGCACCTTCTATCTGGTTTTATTCATCTTATCCGAATGGAGAACGCATCTGACGGCCACCCATCAGGTGAAAATGTAGATGATAGACTATTTGTCCTCCTTCGGGATTGCAGTTTGTTAATAATCTAAAACCCCTGTCGGCAATGCCTTTTTCACGAGCGATTTTATTGGCAATCTTAAATAAATGGGCTATTATCTGATAATCTTCCTCTTCTAAATCGAGCATAGTGGGAATATGTTTTTTTGGTATGATAAGGGTATGAACAGGCGATTGAGGGTTGATATCCTCCAATACGATAACAATATCATCCTCGTAAACAAATTTTGAAGAGATCTTCTTTTCGATAATCTTGCAAAAAATACAATCAGCCATAATTAAACCTCCTTATTTTTTACTGCCGATATTTCTAATTTTCTATAAAAACATGTCCTCTCCCCAGTATGACATGCCCCCTTTCCCCGCTGCACCACCATGACAAGAAGTGTATCCAAGTCACAGTCATAAAATATATCTTTCACCTCTTGCAAATTTCCTGATGTATCGCCCTTTTTCCAATATTGTTGCCTCGAACGAGACCAGAAATGCGTAAATCCAGACTCAATGGTCATCTTCAGCGAGTTCTCATTCATATAAGCTAACATTAAAACATCACCGTTTTGCGCATCTTGAACTATCGCAGGAATAAGCCCTTTTTCATCATATTTAAGCTCAGGCAGCATATTTTCTCCATATATAATTAAGATCATCAGTATTATTTATTAACCTATTAAAAAATTTCAAGTAAATTATATTAATCTAACAATGGTAACCCCTTCGCCTCCTTCTTCGAATGTTGCTGAACCGAAATGTTTTATGAGTGGGTGTCCTTTGAGGTGCTCATGCACAGCCTTTTTTAAAATCATCTTGCCGATTCCATGAATTATTTTAACCTCCCTTAAGTCTGCAAGCGAAGCCTGATTCAAAAATGGCTCAAGGCTTGACAAGGCATCATCTACCCTCAATCCAATAATATTCAGAGTAGAAAGCACTTCTTTATGAACTGGGGATTCAATGCTTGAAGGAATTGTCTTTGCAGGCATCCCTTTACTAAAACCGATATCTGAGAAAGAGATTATTATGTCTTTGCCGCCAGCCCGGATTTTCAATTGATTAAGTTTTATATTCTTTCCCAACACAAGGGCATCGTGACCTAATGATTTGACAAATACATTATCGCCCTCTTTTATTTCATCAATTTTTAAAACAGGGGAATCATCTTTATGCAGTTCTCTGATTCTTTCTTCTATCTCCCTTTGTTTTGCATTTAGTTGTCTTAAGGCTTCCTTCTTTTTTTCTTTAGCCTCTGCTATAATCGCATGGACTTCCCTCCGTGTATCCGATATTATTCTGGATGCCTCTGCGAAGGCATTTGAGAGTATTTCTTTGGAGGAATTCTCCGCATCGGAGATTTTCGCGAGCAGGAGCCTATTTTTTTCCTTTTGTTCGACATACAGACCTTCCATTTTTAAGTTTGAGGCTTCATATTGCTGTCTTTTTTCATTAAGCTCTGCTATCAGGCTGTCAAACTCAACCTTAAGGTTGCCGAGTAATTTTTTTGCGTCCTCGATGATACTGTTTTGCAGTCCATACTTTCTGGCGGTCTCAATCGCATGAGACATTCCCGGCTCACCCACCCTTAGTTTGTATAAGGGAGTATATGTTTTTTGATCAAATTCCATTGAAGCGTTAATCATTCCTTCGCTTTTATATACAAAACTCTTTATTGATGAAAGGTGTGTGGTTGCAAATACAAGAGAACCCCTTGTCTTCAATTCATTTAAGATTGCACAGGCGAGGGCAGCGCCTTCATCGGGGTCGGTTCCTTTGCCAATTTCGTCAATCAGCACGAGCGTTTTCAGAGCTGCATTTGTGATAATCGTTGATATATTTTTGATATGCGCTGAGAAGGTGGAAAGATTGTTTTCTATTGACTGTTCATCACCTATGTCAACAAGAACATTATCAACAATTGGGAACCTTGAAGAGGAGTCCGCAGGTACCGGCATACCAGACATTGCCATCAACTGAAGAAGCCCGATTGTTTTAATAGCTAAAGTCTTGCCGCCAGCATTAGCACCTGTTATGACCATAACGGCTTTATCACCTCCTAAAATTACATTAAGAGGAACCACTTCTCTTGGATAGGACGCTTTTATAAAACTCAAATATAACAGGGGGTGTCTTGCGTTGACAATGCTTATGGCATTGTCGTTAGTCAGTTTAGGGATTTGCATCTTAAGTTTTTCTGCTAAGAAAGAGATGCAATTTAGAACATCAAAATAGACGACTATTTTGAATTCAGTCTCTATAGCATCAATAACCTGTCTTATTTTAGATGTCAGGTTTTGCAATATCCGTATTTCTTCAGCTTTTTGTTCAGCAAGAATATTTTCCAGTTCATTCGAGATAGCTATTATTGCAATGGGTTCTATAAAGGCTGTCTGTCCTGAGCTTGAGACATCATGCACTACACCTGCAACTTGACCCTTGGAGTCCATTCTAACGGGTATCACCCATCTGCCCGATCTTTGAGTTATAAACTCATCCTGAAGGAACTTAGAGACATAAGCATCATTCAACAATTCCTCGAGTTTTTTCTTTATCCTGCCTGTCAATCGTCTTGCTTTGCCCCTGATTTCAAAGAGCAATGCAGATGCATTATCCAAAATGTTGCCCTCACTATCTATTGATTTCCTTAGAACTCGCAGGATTTCAGGGAACCCTGTAAGGGGAGCGGCTAGGGCGTGGAGGAAAGGGGAGTTTTTTCTTTTATTTACATGATCGAATATATCTGAGATGATTTCGAATAAGGTCAGAAAACCGTAAAGCTCGTATCCCTCAAGGACGGACCCCTCGGGTTTAACCTTGTCAAATAATTTAGATAGATCGGGGAAACTGAATATCGGAAGGGGATTGCCTTCTTGATACATAATTAATATTTCACTTATTAAATTTTGTCTGAGCGAAATGTCATCTATGTTCTCAATCGGGCAAATATCAAGAATTGCCTTTTTAGAGGCTGGGCTTTTTGCAATATCTGAGATTATCCCAAGTAGTTTATTGAATTCAAGAACTTCAAGCTTGTTCTGAGCAATCATATGATAACCCTTAAGCTATTATTGTGATTTTTACGCATCTGTTCAACGTTGCAATTTCACCTCTATTATAACTTTAACAAATAAGTGAAAAATATCTTGCACCTTTAATAACGCCCTAACTTTTGAAGATGCTTGTTCTTCAAGCTTGACATCCATCCTTACGAATCAAGGAATTGAGCTATTAATAATTAAATTATGATACAATTATTTTTATGAAGACGATAAGAATAGCCCTCTGCCAGATTAACCCTACTGTTGGAGATTTCAGAGGAAATGTTCAAAAAATAATCGGGTTTATGGAAGAAGCCAATCAATTCTGCCCCGACATTATCGCATTCCCCGAACTCGCGATAGCTGGTTACCCGCCTGAAGACCTGCTCTTGAAGCCGCAGTTTATCAGTGACAATCTTAAAGCCCTCGAGCATGTTCAGAAAAAGGTGAATGATGCTATTGTAATTGTCGGCTTTATTGACAAAAAAGATGATATTTACAATGCAGCGGCTATTATCCATAAACATCAAATTATAGATGTTTATCATAAGATTCACTTGCCTAATTATGGTGTTTTTGACGAGTTCAGGTATTTTCAGGTCGGCACAAGATATCCGGTTTATGAGGCTGGGAATATTATATTTGGGGTTAATATCTGTGAAGATATATGGTACCCTGAAGGACCTGCTACAATTCAATCACTCGCTGGGGCAGAACTAATAATAAATATAAATGCTTCCCCTTATTATATAGCAAAATCAAGATTCAGAAAAAAGATGCTCTCAACGAGGGCTTTTGATAATAATGTTATTATTGCCTATCTAAATATGACAGGTGGACAGGATGAGCTTGTATTTGACGGTCGTAGTTTAGTTATAGATCAAAATGGCAATGTTATAGCCGAGGGTAAGGAGTTTAAAGAGGATATAATAGTTGCGGATTTAAATCTTGCATCTGTTTTTATAAAGAGGCTGCACGACCCAAGAAGAAGGCAGCAGATAATCTCCATTCGCAAAGACTCGATAGAAAAAATCAGGATTGAAAAAACTATTGAATGGATTAAGGATAAGATTCAAATATGCCCTCCGAAGCCCAACATTCCGACATCTATAATAGAACAAGAGCAAGAGGTCTATAAGGCTCTTGTCACCGGAACAAAAAACTATATTCATAAAAACGGCTTCGAAAAGGTTTGCATTGGCATTAGCGGCGGAGTTGATTCTGCCCTTGTTGCTTCGATAGCTGTGGATGCCATTGGCAGGGAAAATGTAATAGGTATTTTTATGCCGTCCCCATATACCTCAAATGAGAGCAAAGAGGATGTATATGAACTTTCTGCAAATCTTGGCATTCAGATGATAGCAGTTCCTATAACCTCACTATTTAATGCATATTTGGAGGTATTTGGTCAGGGATTTTCGGGAGTTAATTTTGACATCGAGGCTGCAAAAGACACCACCGAAGAAAATATTCAGGCGAGGATAAGGGGCAATATCTTAATGGCTTTTTCAAACAAGTTCGGCTGGCTTGTCCTGACAACCGGCAATAAATCCGAAATTAGCGTTGGCTATGCGACCCTTTATGGCGATATGGCAGGAGGCTTTGCTGTAATTAAAGATGTCCCCAAAACACTCGTATTTAAATTATGCAGATGGAGAAATAGACAGGAATCAAGACAGATTATCCCTGAAAGGACAATCTTCAAAGAACCATCTGCGGAGTTAAAACCCGGACAGAAGGATACAGATACATTGCCGCCTTATGAAATTCTCGATCCCATACTGAAGGCATATATTGAAGAGGACATGAGCTTTGAGGAACTCCTCAGCATTCAGCCTAAGTGCGAAATGGAGTGTATAAGGGATGTTATAAGGATGATAGATATGAGTGAATACAAAAGAAGGCAGTCACCGCCGGGCATAAAGATAACACCAAGGGCGTTTGGCAAGGATAGAAGATTCCCTATTACTAATAAATACAGGAGTTGGATAGATGAAAGAAACAAAAGCAAATGAACTAAATCCATTAAAGAACGGAAGACGACTTATCGCTGCTATTATATGTCTCTTATTTATTCTTGGCATTTCCTTTGCGGCGACTGCAAGGAGCGCTGTGAAACCCCAGAGTTCACAGCCACTCCAATACAGCAAAAATCCTGAAATCCAACAGATGAAACCCAAAAAACCCGTAAAGATTAAGCTCAAAAGAAGTGGCAAGGGCGAGTATTCATGGGATTTATCAGGAGACAACGTTGATGATGTTGTAAAAACGGATAAGAGGTTAAGGAAATTGCTTGAAATCGAATAAAGGCAATGGTAAAGAGTCGTTAAGATAGTTTTTTTAAAACACATGTAATATAGACAAAATGATGACACTTCCCAAGTTTATTGACAAACTTTAAAATATAGGAAGTGTCCCTCCATCATTAACGCTATCTTTTAAAATAGCTGATGTTAAATTTGTATAGTGATTTTTAAGAAGTGTATAATATACACATGCAGACAAAGAATTTGTTTTACTGTCAAAAATAGAACAAGGAGTTGCTATGACCTTTCTGAAAGTTATTTCTGCTCTCTTGTCTTTGTTTATAGTTGTGATAATCATTGCCGGAATAATTATCTATAATAGGTTTGTCCGTCTGAGATTCACTGTCAGGTCTTCATGGTCTGATATAGATGTCCTTCTTAAGAAAAGATATAATCTAGTCCCGAACCTTCTTGAGACTGTGAAGGGCTATGCGGCTCATGAAAAGGCTGTTTTTGAAAAGGTGACAGAAGCCAGAGCTAAGGCAATGCAGGCTGCTACTCCATCTGAGAAGGCTCAAGCTGAGAATATCTTTAAAGAAACATTGAAAAGCCTTTTTGCTGTGGCTGAGGCATATCCTGAACTTAAGGCAAGCATCCAATTTAGCCAACTGCAAAGCCAGCTTCAACAAATAGAGGACAGCATAGAATATGCTCGCCGTTATTATAATGCTGTTGTAAGAGATTATAATACTATGACAGAATCTGTCCCATCAAATGTAATAGCAGGGCTGTTTACATTTACATGTGAGGAGTTCTTCACGCTTGATAGCGCGGCTGAACGGGAAGTTGTTCAGCTGAAATTTTGAGCATTTGATTGTACGGATTGATCAGAATGATGCAATTAACCACGGTGAACCCAGAGAGTTATTTGAAAATACTAAGCAATACATAAATAAAGCCCTCCCTCCCTTGCCCTCTTTTGCACTAATCGTGTCCGCGTCTTTTAACGGATGTTCCCCCTTTATAAATCCAAAAACACATGAAATCAGTAGGTTATCTATTATTCGCCCTAATTGTAGCCACTAATGAATAGTTTTTATGCTTGACATTATAGTTTTCATGTTTAGTATATGCTCATTATGTATCTTGATAAATCAAAAATCACAATCAAAGGCAAAACTTGTAGTAGATGCCTCCTTCGTGAATCATATAAAGAAGACAAAAAAAGTAAAGCATCACACTATTGCCAAATTATCTAAATGCACACCCCCAAGAGATAAGGGCAATAGAGATAGCATTAAAGCACAAGGATGAAATCTCAAAATTAACAGATGCATTAAAATCCGTTAATCAGCGACAGGGGTTATCTGTAGGTGCGGTCTGGACAGTTTATGAGGTAGCCGAAACTTGTCAAGAATCTTGTGTCTGGGCATAGAATTTAGCATTAAAGATTTGT
>JBBIKS010000012.1:0-50988 GCA_037445375.1 Nitrospirota bacterium
AGTTGAATTCGGCATTGACAGTTCAAGGCTTATGGAATGCATGGTAAAGAGGCAGGATTTAATGCTTCTCTGCATTAGACAGCTTTTGATGGTCTAATAATTTAGACGACAGCTTTTTTTTGATTACGCTTTAGTTGAAATGAATAGTTGTTTTAGAATATATCATAGGAGGCTCTTGCAAAAGTTCTGCCTTGGTAGGCGCAGGCTTTATCCTGCGATTATAACTCATTGAAAAAAACAAGATTCGCAAACTGAAGCTTGCGGCTACATTGGAATTCGTGACATTTGCAAAAGCCTCACAATACACAAATCAGCTTTTTAGATAGTCTATAACATCTTTTGCGTAATAATCCGCCCCTACACTACTTACGATATTTGCAACAACAGAAAAATCTTCCCCGCTTGTTATGATAGGAGGTTCAACGCCATAGTTACGAATTTGCCCCAGACCGATGGTAGCCAGCAAGCCGTTGCACAGGCATTGCTTGCCAACAGTTTCTTCAAGAGTGCCGCCTTTACTAATAAAACTTTCGATTGGTTCGGCTGGACAACGATACCCTATATCAGAATCCCCTTTACAATAAAGCCTTCTAAGATAGCCGAGGTCGCAGACTCTTTTTCTTGTCCTGCTTTTATCAGGGTCGGTTATCGTATTTTCTAAACGGATCAGTTTAAAAGGGTACCCCGTCGGCGATACTTTAAAATCGGTATATACTTCAAGAGTGCCGTCAATGCATTTTTTTATAATGTTCTTTTTTAATTCTGGCATAATGGCTGATTCATGACAGAGCGCAAAAGCAGTGCCAACCTGAACACCACTGCCACTTAGATCACGGGCTTCTCTTAATTTTTCTGGAGAGCCGTATCCTCCTGCAAGCCAGAAAGAACGATTCAGTTCGGCTATTTTAGAAATGTTGGGTATATCTTTTTGACTGAATTGCTGAATAGATTGGGACTGAGGGTTATCGGTTCTGCGAGGCGGCGCATTATGCCCTCCAGCAGTATGTCCTTCTACAATAAAGCCGTCAACGTGCCCCGATGCTTTTTTAACGAGAGTTTTAGCTATGATATCGGAAGAAACTATGGCAAGAAATTTAGGACGTTTAAGTTCAGGCAATTCCCCAGTGAAAAACTCTTTAGGGTCAAATTTATGAAAGAAGCTTTGATGCTCAATATTATCTTCAATGCTAAGCTTAAGCTCGACTGCATCCCAGCGAATTATTTTGTCAATAATGCCCGGAATAGATACAGGTATTCCTGCTCCCATTAATATAAAATCTACGCCTGCCAAAATTGCGCCAAATAGAGAAGGCAATGTAGGAAGTTGTATCTTCTCGAGATAATTAATTCCGACTACCCCATTATGGCCTTCTTTGGATAGGAAGACCTCAACAAAGTTTGCAACTATCGTCAGTTCTACGGATGAATGTTGCATCTTAATGGCTGGGATAGGGATTAACTTAAAAGGCTCTTTAGCAGGTTTTCCTCCTTGAATGAAATACTTGCTTAAAACACGATTAGCAACATCCTGCCAAGGAAAATATGAGAGCGCCCTCCTTATATCCCCATTAGGGTCGCCTAACTGGAGCCGCCTGACAATAACAGAATCAATAGCAGTGCCTGAGACTACCCCCATTTGCCCTTGTGTGGAGACAGCCTTTGCAAGTTGCCATGTCGAAACTCCGATTCCCATGCCGCCTTGAATGATTTCAGGTAATTTTTCCATAGATTTTATTTTTCCATAGCAACAAAAATATATGATTTTATTTATCCATAATACTAACCGCTCAGACTATTTTATAAATTAAACTAAAAAGCAGTCCATTCGGTGATAATTATTATACATGATTCAAACAAAAAATTATGTCAAATTGCACAATAAAAGACTCCCCGCCCTCGCAGTCATTTTGAGTTAAACAGAAAATCTTCAAAAAAGTACCTTCAATGCGACCAAATCAATTCTCATAGCTTTGGATGTTCGAAATAAAGAGAAATTTTGGAATTGAACCTCCTGCAGCTTACTGCGGGGAGGTTCAATTTAGAGTGTAGATTCTTTACCTTATCTTGAGTCGTAAATTCCCTGCCGCATATGACCATGTAGTCAGTGTATCAGATATATACCCCCCTGAGTTCAGTAAAAAATGTGGAACATAATTAGCTCAAGGAGTGAAACTTTTGGAAAGCTCTATCTTTATTTTTGGGATACCATATGGTTGTAAAGACTTCCTCACTCTGATAGAATAAAAAAAGGAGGTTTTCAAATCGCTGCTATTTATGGCAATACACATGGCTTAAAAAAGAGCGTAATCGCGTCTCTTGAAAGGATATACAGGAAAAGAGTTCCGCCTGATAAGTTAATCACTCCTGAGCTTGCTAAAAGCCTGATTCAGTTTTCATCCGAGACGGGTAAGCAGGCTGGCATCTTAATTGCCCGAGACGGCTTGATTGCTTATATAATCGCTGGTGACGCAAAAGGGATATTGATACCGGCACTTGACAATTATCCTCTTGGCAGAAAGGCCTTGAGAGGACTCCGATTTGTCCACACACATCTCAAAGACGAAAAACTAAATAATGAAGATATCTCCGACTTAGAAATGCTAAGGTTAGATATGATTGCTGCCATAAGTATTAAGGATGGGCTTCCACACAATATTTATACCGCACATCTAATGCCGCAGGGGGCTTCTAAAAAATATGAATTAATATCGGCTAATTTTTATAAATTTGAACTTAACTTTGCTGAATTTATTGGCTCCCTTGAAAGCGAGATGGATCGTTCAAGGACATTCGACCGAAAAGATAAAAGGGAAAGGGCAATCCTCATATGTGCCGATAAAAAGCCTAATTTTGAACTTGAGGAATCAATTGAAGAATTAAAAGAGCTTGCAGAATCCAATGATGTAATTGTTTTAGATACAGTTGTCCAAAGACTTAAGGAGATAAATCCAAAATATCTAGTTGGCGAAGGCAAACTTAAGGAAATAGTTATTAACGCCATGGGGAAAGGCGCAACTTTATTAATCTTTGCCCAAAATCTCAGCCCTTCACAGGCAAATTCAATTGCCCAGACATCTGAACTTAAAGCGATAGACAGAACCCAGTTGATATTAGATATATTTGCGCAAAGGGCGCACAGCCGTGACGGCAAAGTCCAGGTAGAATTAGCACAATTAAAATATACTCTCTCAAGGCTTATTGGAAAGGGAATTGCAATGTCAAAGCTGATGGGAGGGATAGGCGGAAGAGGTCCCGGCGAGATGAAACTTGAGATTGATAGAAGACGGATTAAGGACAGAATCTCCCATCTCGAAAAAGAGCTTTTATCTTTGAGCGCAGCAAGGAAACAAAGAAAGACAAAGAGGGTCGAAAGGGGGGTACCGATCGTCTCGATTGTCGGTTATACAAATGCAGGGAAATCAACTCTCCTCAACACCCTGACGAATAGTGAGACCTTTATTGAGGATAAGATGTTCGCAACACTCGATACAGCAAGCAGAAGGCTAAGATTTCCTAAGCAGAGGGATTTAATAATAACAGATACTGTAGGATTTATCAGGGAACTTCCTAAAGACCTTCTTGCGGCATTTAAGGCTACATTAGAGGAATTGGAAGATGCTGATTTACTTATCCACCTTGTTGATATATCCAATCCAAGATTTGTGCAGCATATTTTCTCAGTCGAAAATATCCTTAAGGAGCTTGGGCTTTCAAATAAGAGGCGGCTTATAGTATTTAATAAAATTGATAAAATGCCCGCAGATGAAATTGAATTTATCCTCTCAAGATACAATGCAATAGGTATATCGGCTTTAAGGAAAGAGGCATTTGCCCCTTTGCTTGGGGCTGTTGAAAGCCTAATCTGGGATTCTAAAAAACCATTAAAGATTAATCATCCTATAGAGGTATAGTATGGAATTTTCACCTAAATGGATTGCATGGGAAATAACAAGGAGATGCAACCTTAAGTGCATTCATTGCCGTTCATCCTCTGAATTGACCGTAAAAGGTCATCCAGACTTGCCTATTAAAGATGCATTCAGAATTATAGATGACATCTCAGATTATGCAAAACCGGTGGTCGTCCTATCAGGCGGAGAACCCCTTATAAGAGAGGATGTTTTCGATATCGCAGCTTATGGGACAGAGAAGGGACTTAGGATGTGCATTGCTACAAATGGTTCTTTGGTTGATGACCGCATCTGCCAGTTGATGAAAAAGTCAGGCATAAGAATGGTATCCCTAAGCCTCGATGGTTCTACAGAAAAGGTTCATGATGATTTTAGGAATCAGGAAGGGGCATTTAGGGGGATTATAAATGCGGCTGAACTTTTCAGGCTGAATGGTATTGAATTTTTGATAAATTCATCTTTTACAAAAAGAAATCAGGAGGAAATCCCAAAGGTTTATAATCTCGCCAAAGAATTAGGTGCGACAGCATGGTATATGTTCATGATTGTTCCAACGGGCAGGGCGGAAGAGATAATGCAAGAACTTATATCCAAAGAGGATTATGAAGAAATCCTTGACTGGCATTATCACATGGAAAAAGAAGAAAAAGAAATGCTCGTCAGGCCTACATGTGCACCACATTATTATAGAATAGTCCTTCAAAATGCAAAAAAGGAGGGTAGCCACTTTGAGCGCCGCTCACTCAAATTTTCAACAGGCGGGTCAAAAGGCTGTATAGCAGGACAACTTATCTGCCTTATAAATGTTGACGGAGATATACTTCCCTGCAGTTACTTTCCGATGCCTGCAGGAAATATCCTAAAACAGCCGTTTAGAGAGATATGGGAGAATTCTGAGTTATTCAAAAGCCTAAGAGACTTCAAAACCTATAAGGGAAAATGCGGAAGCTGTGAATTTCTAAATGTCTGCGGAGGCTGTAGAGCAAGAGCTTATGCTGTATCAGGAGATTACCTTGATGAAGAGCCTTTCTGCGGGTATGTTCCATCAAGGATTAATAGAGAAAATAAAGCAGGGCAGTAAATAAGTATTACCTAAATTGAGCGGTTTTTATCCCCCTCCTGCCAAGGGGGGCTTATTTATCAACCCTCCCCTTTGTCCCCTCCCATCAAGGGAGGGGAGATTTTAGGATACCCCGCAGCTTGCTGCGGGGAGGTTTAATAAGGGCGCATCATAATCGCTTACTTGCTGATCTACAGAGGCGAGACTGTAACTGCCATTATATCGCGTATTATCACATCTGACAAAATAGTGCTATTAAGCCTTACAATGGGGACTGATACTATCCAACTTAGAGACAGCGCCACCTGTCAACTCCACTGGAGGGGCGGTAGGGCGAGAAGATAACGTCCCAAGACTTTTTTATTTTGTCCATCTTAAATTGTCATACATTCCTATGTGCATTTATTGCTCATGGCAGCAAGGGCACAAATTGACGGGCAGGCGTCTTGGGTTATGACCCAAGAAGTAGCCGGTTCACCGTGAATTGCTGATTTTGGGGGTGTCTTCTTGACAATTTGCTTGCTTCTTTGGTATTGTAGCTTAGAAAAGAGAGTCATGAAGACTTTCCGTCGCAGATCTTGAAGATCTTAAGTGAGGAAGTGTCTTTATGGCTTTTTTATTTTGGTTTAATAAATAAATCAAACCAAAAAACCAGAAAAATGGAGGGATGAAGTAATGAAGAAGTATTTTCGAGCATTTTTTTTGACGATTTTAATTACTATATTTATTTATTCATCACAACTACATGCTGCTCATCCATTAATAACCGATGATGCAGGGACTGTGGGGAAAGGCAAAGCGGAGATGGAATTAAATCTTGAATACTCAAGCCATAAAGAAGGCGGTGTGAAGGAAAATGTAACCGATTTAGGCGCTACGCTGACTTATGGCTTAATGGACCACCTTGATTTCATCCTGACATTGCCTTACCAGCGTATCAAGGTCAAGGTGGAAGGAGAGACATTTAAAGAAAATGGAATCACCGATATCTCCTTAGAGCTTAAGTGGCGGTTTTATGAAAATAAGGATTTTGCTTCTTTAGCATTGAAACCATCCATCACTTTGCCAACCGGCGATGAGGATAAAGGGCTTGGAAACGGCAAGGCTACTTTTGGTCTATACTTCATTGCATCAAAGGAGATTGAACCCCTTGCCTTTCATCTCAATCTCGGTTATATCAGAAACGAAAATAAATTTGATGATAGAAAAAATATATGGCACATATCCCTTGCATCAGAGCTTGAGGTCATGAAAGAAATGAAGCTCGTTGCCAATATAGGCATGGAGAGAAATACCGATAGAGAATCGAATACCGATCCTGCCTTCATTTTGGGTGGTCTTATATATTCCATTTCTGAGAATGTTGATATTGATTTCGGGGTAAAGGCAGGTCTTAATAAGGCAGAGGTTGACTATGCAGTTTTAGCAGGACTTAAATATAAATTTTAGGAGATTATTATGAAAAGAATAGTTTGTCTCATTTTTTTTTCAGCATTTATATTTTTCTATTCCCAGCTTTCATGGAGCCACTTTGGGGTTATTATACCTTCTGATGATATAGTCTCCCAAAAAGACAGTAAAAAGATAACCTTAGAGGTCAAATTTATGCACCCTTTTGAGTGGCAGCTTATGAACATGGAAAAGCCAAAGAAGTTTGGGGTTATGGTTAACGACAAGAATCAAGACCTTCTTGCAGAATTAAAGAATAAAAAAGTGAAAACTTTTTCATTCTGGGAGGCAGTATATAGCATTAAAGAGCCCGGCAACTATATTTTTTATGTAGAACCAGCACCTTACTGGGAGCCTGCTGAGGAAAAGTTTATTGTTCACTATACAAAGGTTGTAGTCAACGCATTAGGCAAAGAGGACGGCTGGGATAAGGAAGTAGGCCTAAAAACCGAGATTGCCCCACTGACAAGGCCATTTGGACTATGGGCAGGTAATGTATTTCAGGGTATAGTGAAGGTGGATGGCAAGGCAGTTCCTAACGCAGAGGTAGAGATTGAATACTATAATCCTAATGCAAAGATTAAGGCCCCTGATGAACCTTTTATAACACAGGTTATAAAGGCTGATTCAAATGGTGTATTTACCTATGCAATGCCCAAAGCTGGCTGGTGGGGTTTTTCTGCCATAAATACTGCTGATTACAAATTTAAAAATCAAGGCAAGGATTATCCTGTTGAGATCGGCGCTGTCTTATGGGTAAGGACAAAGGAAATGAAATAATATGCATATATCCGAAGGCGTCCTATCTCCTGCTGTCCTTATCGCCGGCGCTTTTTTGAGCGCAGGAGGGGTCGCCTTGGGCCTTAAAAAGATGGATTATAATAAGATACCAGAGGTAGCCGTTCTATCCTCTGCCTTCTTCGTTGCTTCACTCATACATGTCCCTATAGGGCCCGTCAATGCACACTTAATCCTAAACGGTTTGGTCGGAATACTGCTGGGGTGGATTGCATTTCCTTCTATGCTTGTAGCATTATTTCTGCAAGCCCTTCTCTTTCAGTTTGGGGGGCTGACTACCTTAGGTGTTAATACCTTTATTATGGCACTTCCAGCTGTTATGGCATATTACTTATTCGGCTTCTTTATAAAAAGGGATGGTCATGCCCTCACTCTTATTTCCGGATTTCTTGCAGGCGCTTTAGGCGTAGGGCTTGCAGGTTTGCTCATGGCATTATCTCTTATGGGATCTGGGGAAGAATTCATTAATATTATAAAGTTGGTTATCGCAGCCCATATACCTGTGATGCTTGTTGAAGGGGTAATTACCGCTTTTTGCATCGCTTTTTTGAAAAAAATAAGACCTGAATTGGTTCGGGCTTGATATTATGAAAAGAGCTATCTCATTAATTGCGATATCTATAATTATTTTTTTCTTTTCGTTGAATTCTCATGCCCACAAGCTAAATATATATGCTTATACCGACGGAGATATGGTTCATTCCGAGAGTTATTTCGCTGACGGCTCAAGGTGCAAAAACTGCACCATAGAGGTTTATGATAAAAATACAGGCAGAGCCATTACAGAAGGTAAAACGGACGATAATGGCAAACTCTCATTCAGTATGCCTGAGGCAGCATCTTTAAGGCTTGTTTTAAAGGCTGGGGCAGGGCATCAGGCTGAATATAACCTTAATTTGAGAGGGACAGGCTTAAAAGAAAAAGCTCAAGATAATAAAAGGCTTAAGGAAAATATCACTAAAGAAACTCGTGAAAAAGCAAGTTCGGATAAACAAAAATGCCTATCCTCTGAAGATATAGAGGTTATTGTAAGCCAAGCTATAGACAGAAAAATACAACCGCTCATGAACCAAATTGCATTGATGCATCAAGAGATAGGGAGGGTTGGTATTATAGAAATAATTGGCGGCATCGGTTATATTTTTGGGTTCTTGGGGATTATAATGTATTTTAAGAGCAGAAAAAATTTGGGCAAATAGGCACTTAAAATGCACCTTGAAGAGTTTTCAGAAGGTGGTTCTTTTATACATAGACTTGATCCAAGAGCAAAGTTTGTTGCGATAATACCTTCAGTATTTATTATTGCTGCTATGAAAACAATAACTGCGCCCCTTGCTGCTTTAATCATAAGCCTCTTTTTAGTATTATTAGCTCGGCTTAACCTTAGGAAGTTATTTGTTAGGATTCTTACGGTAAATGTCTTTATCGCTTTTTTATGGATTTTTTTACCCTTTAGCTACCACGGGGAAGCTCTTTTTCAGATAGGGTCTTTGACAGCAACCAAAGAAGGCTTCAAACAAGTCCTTTCCATAACTCTCAAGTCAAACGCAATAGTCTTTTTGACCATTGCAATTCTTGGCACCTCTGGGGTCTTTGCTTTGGCTCATGCACTTATTCATCTTAAGACCCCAAAAAAACTCGTGCTCTTATTTTTTTTCTTCTACAGGTATATAACTGTCATGCATGATGAGTATATAAAAATGAAAAAAGCAATAGCGATTAGATGCTTTAAGCCAAAAGGTAATTTTCATACTTATAGAACCTTTGCCTATCTTGTTGGGATGCTTATCATCAGGAGCTTTGACAGGTCTCACAGGATTTATAATGCGATGCTCTGCAGGGGCTTTAGAAATAATTTCCCTCTCATGTCTCACTTTGAGTTGAAAAAAACCGATGTAATCTTTGGTATCATAATGATTACTGGTTTTTTCTTATTTATAATAATGCTTTAGCTTATCGAGATAGAGATGAATAAAGATTCAATAAATTATGGACAATAAAAAAATCTTGGAGGTTAAAGATCTTCACTTTAGTTATCAAGCTGCGCGTAAGATATTTGAAGGGCTTAACTTCTCTCTTATAAAAGGGGATAAAATCGGGTTGGTCGGCTCTAATGGCTCAGGCAAGACTACTTTATTTCACTTAATAATGGGATTGCTGAAACCTGAAAAAGGCGAGATTTATATATTCAATAAGAGAAGAACCGATGAGAATGACTTTTTTGAGGTAAGACAAAGGATTGGACTACTGTTTCAGGACTCTGATGACCAGCTTTTTTGTCCTACGGTTGAAGAAGATATAGCTTTTGGACCTTTAAATTTGGGCAAATCAAGGCAGGAGGTTGAATTAATTGTCAAGGAGACCTGCGAAAAACTCGGCATTGCAGGGATGGAAAAAAGGGTTACATACAGGCTTTCTGGAGGAGAAAAAAGACTTGCTGCTTTTGCAACACTTGTAGCAATGAACCCTGAGTGTCTATTGCTTGATGAACCGACATCAGGGCTCGATGAAGAGACGACAAAAAGGCTTTTGGGTTATCTCAGAAATCAGACAGAGACCTATGTCATTGTCACCCATGACCATCAATTTTTAAAAGACGCAGTAAATAAAATTTATTTATTAAAAGACAGTAAAGTCAATATTAAGGAGGCAATATGAACGATCTTGTAAAACTAAAAAGGTTGCTTCACCACTGGATGGAGCATAACGACGAACATGCTGAAACTTACAAAGAATGGGCAGAAAGGATTGCATCTCAGGGCAATAATGAATTATCAGACAACCTTTTAAAACTTTACATGGAGACGAAAAAGTTAAACGGACTTTTTCAGGAGACACTTAAAACTTTCAAATAGAACAGTCATATCATCTCAAATATATCGAGATAATTGAAAACTCCAAAGAGTTGATAAACATGGTTAGTCTGTTCTTTTAATCATCTATTGGTTCCTTGGGGCAGCATTAAACCGCTTTTTTTATCGCTTATACCTTGTGCTGTTATCTTTGTAACAGTAATCTCAAAAGCTAACTTCATTAATCTCTATTTATGTGCTATATTTTATTTGCGTATCATATGTGCTTCTTTTGATTGGAATTTTAGAAATTTTAACCCTTTGATTATAATACGAAAGAGGAATTTTTTCGCCCCAAGATTAGGGGTAACCGCATCTTTTTTGTTTAAATAAACATTTTTAAAGGACATTGATTACATTGAAGAACAAAAGAAATCAACTGGATGAACCTTTAGAGAAGAAGCTTCGGAAGGCAGCAGACATGCTTCGCAATAACATGGATGCCGCAGAATACAAGCATATTGTTCTGGAATTGATCTTTCTGAAATATATCTCCGATGCCTTTGAAGAACTGCATCAAAAACTTAAAGAATGCAAAGACGATTATGAAGGCTCCGACTCCAAGATAAGAACGAATACACCACATTTATCAACGGAAGAACTGGCTTTCTATGATGCGATTGCTTAAAACAAATCGGCGGTAGAAGTACTAGGTGATGAAAGCTGAGAATTATTGGGATTGAAGTAGCGAAAAAGGTAAAGGCTAATGCAACTATAGACTGGACAATCAGGGAGAGCGCAAGGGCGAGGCTGATGGTAATTGTAAAAAGGACATTGAGTTGAACAAATATGGCTATCTTCCTGACATGCAGCAAAAGGCGGTTAATACAGAACTGAAACAAGCGGAGTTGTTGGCTGATTATTTTCTTAGAACGGATGTTCTATTTTGTAAGATTATTAAATCCTATTGAGGCCTGAGCACTACTATCCCCGGCTTGGCAACAATATATTTTTTAAAATCTTGATCAATTACCTTTCTGGCAGTTTTCACTGATGATGCATGTCTTAGAACTGTTATCTTATCCTTTTTTATGAAAATTCCCACATGAGATACATCAAGTCCAGACTTGTCGGTATAAATGCCGATATAGTCACCTGTCTTAAGTTTCTGAATTGTCTCATCATTTATATATTTAGATGGAATGTATTGGACTTTTCTTATAATAGGATCGATACCCGGCAGAAAAGATGTTTTATCTTCTTTTAAATTGAAAACCTTTTCTACAACTACAGTATTATTATCACCTATTTCAGAGGTGATATCCTTTACAAACCCTGAATTGTATTGACCCCAATCGGTAAAAAAATGATTCCTTTTTTTATACTCAACCTCTCCATCCTGATATCTTATCCTAAGGAGGTTTTGTTTGAATTCAGCAAAAGACCTTGACAATCTCATAGCCTCGGCATATTCAATAAAGGTAAAACAATCAACTGCTTCAAGGTTGATAATAAAAATCTCCGGGACATCTGTGCTGCCTATTAAGGTATTTTCTTTATAAGGGAAGCCTAAGAAATGCTCGGATATAAAGTCAATCCGACTGCCTGTGCTGTCAATCGTACTTAATTTCTTAAGCAGGCTATCAAGAGCATCCAAAGTCCATCTGCCTGTTATAATAATTTCTTTTGACATTGCCTATTAAAGTGTTGCTTTTCTTATGATAACAAATAAATAAACATAAACAATCATTTGCCATTAGCCAACGCAAGAAATATGAAAATTACCTTCGCCCTTCCCATCAAGGGATGTTGATTGTGAGCATGTGTGAGAGGGTTAGTTAAAAAAAATAAAGTTATTTTCAAAAAATAGCTCGATTTAAGTAATAGTAATAGCAGGCTGTTCCAAAATACTGAAAAGTGACTGGAAAAGTAGATGGAATTAGCCAAAATGTACTGTAATGTGCAGATCTGGACCTTTTTCTATTTTTCTAATTAAGTAACTTTTTTAACGAATATCTCATTGGCTAGTTCGGGGTCAATGGCGATGGTTGTTTCGTCAATCTGGATTACAACCGATGGTTTTCTTTGAATCAATTTGATAATAGTTCCCGGGAGGATGCCGAATGAACTTAAACGGCTGATTCTTGAAGCATCCGATGGTTTTATGAATACCACCTTGGCTGGCATCCCAACATCGAAATTGGGAAGCTTTACAACTACGGGATGTATATCAACTGTGTATTTCTTGCAGCAGTCTCCTTGTGGGATTGGTTTTCCGTGCGGACAGGTAGGGGGGTGTCCGAGGAATGTGCAAACGCTGTCTGTAAGTTCTTCGCTCAGGACATGCTCCATTTTGCAGGCATCTTCGTGAATAGTATCCTTTGAAAGGTCAAATACATCTGTAAAAAGTCTTTCGGCAAGCCTGTGCCGTCTGATTAATCCCCTCGCAAGCCCAGCTCCTGTTGAAGTAATCAGGATTTTATCATTCTCAATCATGGCAAAACCCTTATTGATGAGCGTTTCAATCAGTTGTTCAACATCTTGGTCATCAGAGCAATGCCTGAATCTTTTTAGGTCATTATAACCTTCTTCATTCAGTACCCATAAAAGCTCGAGCGCTTCGTCAATTCTTTCTTTTTCCATATTTTCCCCGTATTAGAACAATCAGATATCAGCAGATCAGACTCATGTCGCAATAAATGGCAGAACCAGTGAGCTTACCCTGTGAAAACTTTTCCTGTGAATAGGACAAGGACCGTGAATATTTAATCTATGGATATGTTCTGCTGTAGGATAACCTTTATGTTTATCAAAACCGTAAACAGGATATTGCTTATGATATATAGTCATTATCCTATCCCGCGTAACCTTTGCTATGATAGAGGCAGCAGCAATTGAAGCACTTTTTGCATCTCCTTTAATAATAGCTCTTTGCTCTAAATTTACTGAGGGCAGATTAAGTGCATCAATTAGAATCAATTCGGGATCAGTCTTTAGGTCTCTGATAGCCAAAGACATTGCAAGCCTCGTTGCATTTAAAATGTTGATGTTGTCAATCTTTTCGGCATCAACAATGCCAATTCCAATATCTAAAGCATTTTGAAGGATTAAATCGAAAAGTCTTTCCCTCTCTTTTTTAGAAAGTTTTTTTGAGTCATTGACGCCCTCTATTTTTGCATCATGGCAGAGCATAACTGCGGAAGCCACTACGGGACCCGCAAGAGGACCCCTGCCCGCTTCATCCACGCCGGCAAATATTTTAAAGCCCTCTTTTATTATAGCTTTATCAAATTCGTATAAGCACATCCTAAGATGTCTTAACCTGACGGATTAGCTTTTCTAAAGTCTCTCGTTTTCTCTTTAACCTTTGCGTCCTTTCCTTTTTTGCTTCTGAGGTAATAGAGCTTTGCTCTATTGACATCTCCTCTTTTTATGACCTCTATTTTACTCAAAGAAGGAGAATGAACAGGAAATATCCTTTCGACCCCGATGCCGAAAGATATCTTCCTTACCATAAAGGTCTCTCTAACGCCGCTGCCGCTTCTGGCTATAACTATTCCCTCATAAGGCTGAAGCCGCTCTTTGTCTCCCTCTATGACTTTAACATAGACTCTTACAGTATCTCCCGGGCTGAATGCTGGAATTTCCTTCCTGAAACCTTCCTCTACTACCTTTATTAAATCCATTTTCGACCTCCGCAGTTTTATTTTCGATAACTATTTTTCATCTATAAATTGGTTTAATAACTTGCGATCATCGGAGCTTAAGCTTTCTTTATTAATTAAATCAGGTCTTTTGATGAAAGTTCTCTTTAATGCCTCTTTTTTTCTCCATTTTTTTATTTCCTGATGATTACCCGAAAGAAGTATATCGGGAACCCTTGCCCCTTTGAACTCAGGAGGTCTTGTATAATGCGGATAATCAAGCATTCCGCATGTGAAAGACTCTTCTTTAGCAGACTCATCATCTCCCAAAACCCCGGGTATAAGGCGTGTAATGGAGTCTATTATAACTAAAGCTGCTAGCTCTCCACCAGTTAAAACATAATCTCCAACTGATATTTCATCATCAGCAAGAAACTCCCTGACTCTTTCATCTATTCCCTCGTAGCGGCCGCATATAAGTAAAATTCTTTTTTTGCTGCCCGCAAGAGATTCAGCCATTTTTTGATTGTATATCCTGCCCTGCGGGTTTAGCAAAACAGTAAAACGATCTATACCGTCCGACTTTATCGAATGAATGGCATTATAGATAGGTTCTATTTTCATTACCATGCCGGGACCGCCGCCATACGGATAATCATCAACGGTTTTATGCTTATTTTCTGAAAAATCCCTCAAGTTATATATCTTAACATCAAGCAATCCCTTTTGTGCAGCCCTTTTCAGAATGCTCTCGTTGAGATATGCCGCAAAAATTTCTGGGAAAATCGTGATTATGTCAAAAGAAGCCATCATAAGTTTTCTATCTCTAATGCCATGGAAAAATAGACATAAATATTGTCAAATCCAAAAATCTCTGCAAGACAACCGTCCCTTTCTGCCGCAGGCAGTTCGGTTGCTATGTTGGGATTGCGGGCATTGTCTCAACAAAAAGGGCGTCCTTAAGGAACGCCCTGATAAGAATGCAAATTAAATTATTCTAATATCTCAAGGACGCAACGTTTGCCAATTTTTGTGCCTGCTGCCCCAAGAATAGTTCTCATTGCACGAGCAGTTTTTCCCTGCTTTCCGATTACTTTACCAAGATCGCTCTGGGCAACGCGAAGCTCAAAAACAGTTGTTTTTTCCCCCTCAATCTCTGACACCCTTACCTCATCAGGCCTATCAACTAGTGATTTTGCCATCGCTTCAATCAATGTTTTCATTATTCTACCTCCACAGGATATTAGTAAGAGCCCAAAATGGTTTATTTGGGAACTCGTTTTAGGCTTTGGCTTTGTCTAAGAGTCTTTTTACTCTGTCAGTTGGCTGTGCTCCCTGACCGATCCAGTATTTAGCACGTTCTAATTTAAGCTTTATTTCTGATGGTTCCTTTTTTGGGTCATAAGTTCCTATTATCTCTATGAATGGTCCGTCTCTTCTTGCCTTGGAATCAGCAACTATTATTCTATAGAACGGTTTTTTCAAAGATCCCAATCTTGTTAATCTAATCTTAACCAAAAACTCACCTCCTTAAGAATTCACAGATGGAGAATTCTAATATATTTAACCAGAATAATGCAATTACTAAAGAGCACTGAAAAATAGAAATAGACCTGTAACCTCTTGACCATAATGTCATTTCTGACACAAGAAGGGCGTGAGAAATCTTTCTCGGGAAGCAGCAAGATTTCTCGCTCTGCTCGGAATGACAGTTTTCTATAACACCCCCTGCCCCACTTTTCCAAAGATGGAACACCCCCTGCAACCTCTCAAGAGGGGAATTCCTTCCTTTGGAAAAAAGATTTTATAATTAATGCCTTTATACTTATGAATATATTCTCACCTCGCTTCGGGAGAACCAGATACTTGAACAGATGCCCTGTTGGCACTGCTCAGCATCGCATTAGTAGCTAAGGAAAAACAGAAGAAAATATTGATAGTAATAGAAAAAATATCAGTTTTTATGATTTTCTCTGTGAACTCTGTGGTTTTACTTAAATTCATTTTTGGAGTTAATGATATTAGGCGTGATTGTTCCGTTTTGTCCGCAATGGAAAGTTTCATTGCCAAATTTTTAACTTTTTTGAGGGTTAGTTTCTTTTTTATAATTATATTTTGATATACTATTTTTATATTGGATTTTTTATGAGAAATTTTTTTAAAGCCTTTTTTAGTAATTTCTTGATTTACTTTTGATTCTCAAAGGACTTAAAAAGAGTGGAGGTTTAATTGCTTAAACTCAAAGACGGTATAGTAGAGCTTTACAGGAAGGTAGCCACATCATTGCCAAGCGATGTTGAAGAAGCCCTCAAGAATGCCTATCTTGCAGAAACTGATGAAAAATCTAAGGTATTCCTCGAAGATATCTTAAAGAAGATTCGAAATTCCCGTAAAAATACTATTCCTTTATGTGAAGACACGGGATTCCCTGTTTTTTTTGTAAAGGTGCCTATTGGCATAAGCTATCAAATGATAAGAGACGCCATAGCTGATTCTACACGCGTTGCTACACAAAAAATACCCTTAACCCCTAATGCTGTTGATATTCTAAGCGGAGAAAATACAGGCGACAACGTGGGTACCTATTATCCGCTCATTTATATCGAGGAAACAAAAGATAATGTCTTTACTATTGACTTGATGCTCCGATGCGCAGAATGCGAAAACATGAGCGTTATGTATAAGCTTCCTGCTGAATTTAAGATAAATGATAAAGAAGTTTCTGCTGAAAGGAACATGGAAGGCATACGCAAATGCTTGACAGATGCTGTTTTGAAAAATAAAGACGGGAATTGCGCTCCATATTCAATTGGGATAGCGGCAGGGGGAATGAGAGATCAGGTTACATTCCTCTCCAAGAGACAGTTATTGAGGAGGATACCCTCAAAGCGCCCAGAAGAAATATTTGTATCATTTGAAAAGGAAGCTCTTGATGAAATAAATAATATCAGCTCGATCTCAGGGAGAAAAATCAATGCTATCAGTGTGAAGATAGACGCTGCCCACCGCCACCCCGATACTTACTTAGTTGATATCTCCTTTGCATGCTGGGCTAATAGAAAAGCAAGGCTGATTTGGTAAAGTAATTTTGTATAGAAGCAAATGGGAGAGAGTTCCAATTATTTTAAGATAAGAGTTTATCTCGTCTATAGTTTTCCTTGCCTGAATTACCCTGCCTTTCCCTATCCAATCGTGCTTGTCAATATCTGCTTGTTAATATTTGAGAGGGTCAAATCGCCGTAAATGGGCAAATACCATTTCCCCTATACCAGCTACAGCAAGATAAACTGTTGCGGGCTAAGTCCTCCTATGCCTGCAATAAGCGCAGTAGAATTCTTAGGCTTTATTGATGTTTCACAGTAAAACCATTAAGCATCAACTTCCTGCGGCAACGTTCCAACTCTCTATCAGTTAACCATTTCACAATATTCTTCTCCTATCCGCGCATTCAACACCTCAAGCCCCATATCCTTATTTCCTCCCAAGTGTTCCGCATGCATCTGCCCTGCACTGCCTGCAATGCGTCATCTGCCTTATATATCCTCTGCATCTATTACGCAATTTATTTACTATCTCACGGGAAGGTCTTTGGAAATACTCAAATTCTGCCTGCGGAATCAGGAGGATTATGTTCATTATGAATTTAAAACTATCTTCTTTGAATTCATAAATAGCAAACATGCCAGCCCTTCCAAAATGCTCATCAACTTTGAAGCCGTCAGTTGTTACAAATGCTATCTTCATAGTTACACATCCGACTCAATCACTCTAGCCCCAGCTATTCCCACAAGTTAAAATATAAACTCCCTTGACAGGGCAGATAAAATGTGAGGGTGATTTAAAATTTAATGTTTATTTAGTGTCTGTTTATAAACTCCGAATCGTCATGGTGATACCCTCGATAAACTCAGGAAAAGTCTGTAGAACTATGCCATAAAAAAAAGAATGACATCACCCTTCGAGAGGCTCAGGGTAACAAAAAGCAATTTATAAACAAGCACTACTAGGAACGCAAAAGATATGCCAAACTGAAAGACATTGAAATGCTTAGGTATTGTATAACAAGAAAGAACTTATGGACATACTAAATTGTAGGATAGTTAACAATTTTGTAGCATATAGAAAAAAAGTGTTTTTGTCCCTTATGTTTGCCTTAGTTGAAATAGAAAAAGATGGTTTTTTTTCAAATTAAATTAAGTTTGCGGCAATCTTAATACCTTTTCTGCGTTTGTCATTATTGAATCCTGAAAACCGTGCGCCCTTTTGATTCTTACATCCCTGTCGAGGGGGTTTTTTGTCCTAACAATCTTCAGATATTCCTCCGAAGTCATATCATAGGTAACCCATGGCAGGTGAGCCCATCCGTCAATGGGTATGGGAAAATCGGAGCCATGAATAAGCCAGTTCTGCGGGATGAGTTCTATTATCTGAGGTATCATTGAGGTTCTGGTGGACAACGAAAGTGCAGATGTATCTGCCCACAAGCGTATTTTCCCGTCAGTATTTGCCTCTTTCATAAATGAATAAAATTCCCTTAGATAATTCTTTTCTATAAGCGGGAATACAGGAGTAGCGCAATGTGCTGCTATAACAGTCGCCCCATGCTCCAAAGGCTTTTCGAGATACCTGAAATCATCCAATTTCTTCTGCCTTATACCCTCAGGGAAGGAATACTCTGGTCCTACATGACAAAGGAGGGGGATATTATATTTGGCAAGTGTTCTATAAAAGTCCTTGTGTCGTTCATCCATTAGATGAATGTGTTGCGTTGATGGTATCCATTTGATAAGAACTGCTTCGGTTTGTGTAATGACATACTCCAGTTCCGATTCCCAGTCTTTTCTATTGGGACTCACAGAAGCCCCGTAGAAAAATCTTTTAGAGATCCCTAATACGGTTAATTGATTATTCAGTTCTTTCACTTTATTATAAAGAAATTTATTTGATACCCATAAATCGGTTCTTTTTTTGTCAAGAATACCTGTTCGGGGAGAATAGACGGCATCAAGAGCTAAAAACACGAGTGCATCCAGTTCTTCGGAATCCTTAAGAAGCCTGTAAGCCAATTTAAAGTATTCTGAAGTGGAAATCTTCCCGTCATTATCAAAATCAGCGCCTAACTTTTTAAGGTCTTCCTCTACAAGATTGTAAAGTATTCTCGTGAACCAGTGATTATTGTCATTGGCTTGAAAATAAATATCAGAGCCAATATTGTTTATATCCGCTCCGTTCCCAAGGGCATGAAAGTGCATATCAATCTTCATTTTCTTCTCCTTTATCTCATTTAATATTGATGCTCGATAAACTGCCTGTGTCATCAAAGAAGAATATTTCCGCACTCTTTCCTTCTTCATCAAGCCATCCACCTGTATTATAAAGATATGCCTTGCCTTCTTTAATAAAAGATAAATTCTCAATCTCCATCGGAGC
The DNA here is from genome assembly GCA_037445375.1 of Nitrospirota bacterium. Classification (GTDB taxonomy): domain Bacteria; phylum Nitrospirota; class Thermodesulfovibrionia; order Thermodesulfovibrionales; family Dissulfurispiraceae; genus DYHD01. The sequence continues at coordinate 19,085 of JBBIKS010000012.1, forward strand.
TGCATAAGAAATCGGTTCATGAGTATGACCAAATATAATTTTATTTGGAGCTTCGATGCCGAGTTCTTCTGCTTGCGAACTGCTTGCAGCATGAAATCTAAGAAACCTTTTTCTAACTGATTCATTTTCTAAAAATTTCTCGTCATATCTTGAATCACTTACATCGCCAGCGATATACAGGGCGCTCATCCTGATTGCCTTCAGGAGCATATCATCCAATAGTTCTGCGTACCATGGAAGTTCGATTAATTTATCGAGATTAGGTATTACATTATCAAGAAGTCTTTTTAATCTTTCAGTCTTACCCCGTTTTGCCTCTTTTTGTATCGTATAAAAAAGCTTCGAGGCTGCTCCGCCCTGTCCTACTCCAGTGCATATCATCGAGGTAATTGGGATATTATACTCCTCAAGTTCATTGATGCCTAACCTGCCCGCAAGCTCTGGTTCACTGCTTAAGATTTCGGATAAAAGCACCCATGCAAGCTCAAGCATATGCCCGTGGGTTACCAGATAGACATCCTTATTAGTCTTAATATAAAGATTTGGATAGACAACATTTATCGGCAAGGTTTTGCCTTCCTCAAAAAGCCCTTCAAGAAAGAGTGTCCCATAGTGCTTTGTGCTTGCAACCCTTGTAACACCTGCCAAATGAAGTGGTAAATTATTGGCATAATCTATTAAACCGGGTTGTGTTCTTCTGAATGTTCGAGGGTCTTTATGTTCCTTAAGTCTTCTTATAATATTGGTTTCCCACTCCACAGCATCCCAGATATGCTTGTCATGGTTTCCGGGTATATAGATGATTTCTTTGGCAATGCCGTCTTTTTTGATAGCTTGAAAAAGAGGCTTTGCTGCAATACAGGAGTTCTTGAAAGAATTAATAGAGAAATCTATTATATCTCCGTTTAGTACCAGATAGTCCAATGCCTTTTTCTTTGTAAAATTAAATATTGAGCTTTTCAGGGCGTTATATGTCGCTAAAATATTATTTTCTTGAATAAGCTTGCAATGTTCATCGCCGAGATGCACATCAGAAATTATCCCTATTTTCACGGAATCCTCCTGTAGGTTTTGGGGTATTAAAATTGAAAAAGCCGCCGATTTGATATAGGCTTCTAATTGCCAAGAATTACCGCCTCCTTACCCTTTTTCTTTTTTTATTGTTTTTAGGAATCCCTCCCTGCTAATATCAAGACTGAAACCAATTAAAAAAGGTGTCAGTATATCCTTAAATGACCTGAAACTATAAGTTTCATCGTATGAGCTGATTACTGCAATAAAACAGGAAAGAAAAAAGATTATTAGAAAGCCGAATACCCCAAGAAATGTTATTTCAGAACTAATATTAAATGAACCATATTCATATCTTCTATTTTGAAATCTTTAAGTTCTACAGTTGACTCCCATTTCTTAATGTCTTTTTCCATAAACTCATTAATTCTTTTACCGAGGCTTTCACTATATTCAACCGCATTAATCTGGAACATCTTTATTGCTTCATCCTTGATTTTTACAGATAGATCTGTTTTATCCATGTAAAGATTCAGGTCAGCTTCCTGGAGTTTGCTTATTATTTTTCCTTTAATGAAAAGGGCAAAAAATCTGTGCTATCAATACCCATATATACACGGCTGATGTCTTTTCTTATACTTAATTGATTTTCGATTTTTTTAAAATTGCATTAATACTGTCTAACCGCGACTGAGCGATTGGAGTAAATAACTTGGTATTGTCATTCAGGTTTTTTGCCTTGTGAAGCTGAACGGAAAACTTGATATTCAATAAAAGTTCAAAAGCTGTGAAGTATTTAATGTCTCTATTCAACTCAGCTATTCTTGCATTATTCTGCATTTTTCTGGCTGATATTGGCAATGCCTTTGTTAATATCAAAGAGACAAGTAAACCTAAGAAGACCAAAAAGGAAATATCTTTTATGTCTGCGAAGTTATGCAAAGTTAAGAATGTAGACTTTAGTTTTATAGTAAATTCTTGAGCAATAAGGTTTTTTGGGAATCTTTGATTATAAGTCTCCCTTCATAATCGCCTTTTGGGATGTTACTAAATGTTATTGTTAAATATCTTTGAATATTTGGTTCTAAGATTATGCTTCTATTATCCTCTGCTATATTCCCGACAATAGTTTTGCCGTTATCACTGAGTTTTAAATACTCAATCTCTATTTCTTTTTTACTATTATTTCTATGGTTTTTTAAGAGTAATTGAAAAATTTTATTTTTCGGGGGATCCATTTGCAATTCCATTATGCAGTCTTCTGAACCTACAAGTTCAATTGGTTGCTCTTGTAGGTTAATCGATGCAGAAGCATTAGTACAGAAAAGAATATAAAAAGAAATAAGCATCAGAAATTTAATAATTCTCACATTCTTCATCATGGCCTCCGATTACTTACAAAAAGGTTTTTGGGTGCTTTGCGCATTCACCTGTGTAAAATGCAAAGCATATCTGCTATCATCGCCCTGTTCATAAAGAGTTGCGATGGCAAGTTTTATATCCTGAACAGTTAATAGTTTGAAGTCGCAGTTAAGCGGCTATCTTTTTAATCCTACCATTAATAATCTTTAAAATAAAGTCTTTCAATCCGAATTTTCTATTGTCATCGGTCTTGCCCCCTGATTTAGCCAATTCGCTGTGAATTGCTGGTAGGTTATTTTCCTGCAGTAAGTTTCAGGAAAATATTGGTATGCCCATAGATCATATTGTCTGCATTAGCCTTTCGAAAGATAGCTATGCATTGCTTCTAAGTCCATAACCTTCCACTATATTCACAGGCACTGAAAGGGTTTAATTGCGATGTAATCCCAAATAACTTACTTTTAGGAAATCTCTCTGTAGCTTTGCAAGTTTCAAAGGCAAGTTCATCAACTCTCTGCTATGATTAGTGCGATAGAGCGAGAGTGTTACAGACATAAAGACTGCTTGAACTAAATTATACCAAATATGACTGTCGCACTATGCTGCCGCAATCCCTTCTAATTGAGGTCTTCTTTCGCATAGTTACAGAGGGGCTTGGACAACTTTTTGCGACTTGCAAAAGTTACTGAAAAAAATATTCTTGAAATGTTTCATAATTATTGCTCAAATTGTTAAATAACGAATATTAGCTTAGTTTATCAATAATAATATTCAGATTGCAGCAAAAAGTTAATAATAGGTCGGGCGACCGTTGAAATAACAGGTCATGGTTTCTGGAGATGATATGTTTTCAAATCCCCAAATATATTGGACAAACGAAAGAAGTCGGCAATTCACATGAAAAGGGACAGCTTATCAATAAAGGCTTTTCAGAGAAGTTGGGGATTATTTTTCATAATGTTGAAGGGATAATTTAAAGGATCCTCTTCATTTCAAGCGGGCAAATCAGCATGCTTGAAAAAGAAGGGAAGGGTAGGGGAGGCAATTTGATTAGGTCGTTTTCGCAAAGACAAACCAATCAACGAAATTATAACAAGTATAATAATAAAGCCCTGTGTTAAAATATATTATATCAATATTAGCACGATGGAGGTGAGATATATGCAGAAAGACCCGGTTTGCAATATGAATGTGGATGAAAAAAAGGCGGCTGCCACAAGCGAGCATAAAGGCACGAAATATTTCTTTTGCGCCAAAGTCTGCAAAGAAAGATTTGACCGCGACCCTGAAAAATATTTATCGAAAGAGAAGAAGGGTTAATCGAAGGTCTTTTTTTGATTAGGGAGAAAAATAAATGAAAGTTACAGATCCGGTATGCGGTATGACTATTGATGAAAAGGATGCTGTTGCAACGAGCAAATACAAAGGTCATACATACTATTTCTGCGCTGATGTGTGCAAAGAAGATTTCGACAATGACCCGGAGTCTTTTATTGGGGAAGGACAGGCTCAAACAAGGGTTGCTGATGCCACTATGGCAAAAGACCCGATCTGCGGAATGGTTGTGCCCAAAGATAAGTCGTTAAAAAAAGAGATTGGAGGCAGAACATATTACTTTTGCTGTAAGGACTGCTTGAACACCTTTGAGTCCCCTGAACTTGAGCTTAGGGCGATGAAAAGAAGGGTTGCCATCGCACTTTCAGGGGTTCTTATCCTTGCAATCTTGCGCGCAGCAGCCTTTTTAGGGCTTGCCGCCGGTGCGACTGTTCTGACATGGGTGCCTGTTCCATGGCTTCCATGGTTTACATGGGGCGTATGGCTTTTTATCATCACCACCCCGATAATGATTTTTGGCGGCAAGGGATTTTTCATCGGCGCATACCATGCAATTAAAAATCGCATGGCAAATATGGATGTTTTGATAGCTTTGGGCACATCTACAGCATATGTTTATAGTGCATTTGTGGTTTTCCTTCCAAACGTCTTGCCCGTACATGAAAAAAATGTTTATTTTGAAGTCTCAGCTATCATAATCGCCTTTGTTCTCTTAGGCAAGTATATGGAAGAGATTATAAAGAAACGGAGTTCTGCCGCAATCAGGAAGTTGATTGATCTAAAACCCCAGCAGGCTAAAATTATCAAAGATGGAGTAGAGATTGAAGTGCGTGCTGAATCCTTGATGATTAATGATATTATTGTTGTCAGACCCGGCGAGAAGATACCCACAGACGGCATAGTCATAGAAGGACATTCTTCTGTAGATGAAAAAATGCTGACTGGTGAAAGCATCCCGATCGAAAAAAAGCCGGGCGATGAGGTTATAGGCGGGACAATCAATAGTATAGGTTCTTTTAAATTCAGGGCTGTAAGGGTAGGCTCTGATACCACTCTTAGCCAGATAATAACTATGGTTGAAGAGGCTCAAACCTCATCTTCTCAGATTCAAAGGTATGCTGATAAAGTCGCATCATATTTTGTCCCTGCCGTTGTAAGCACAGCGTTTGTATCCGCTATAGTATGGATTTTTTTCGGGAGCACTACCACTGCCCTTTTGTCTTTTGTTGCTGTTTTGATTATTGCATGCCCATGCGCACTTGGCATCGCAACACCAGCAGCACTTATGGTAGGAGTCGGGAAGGGGGCTGAAATGGGAATTCTCATAAGAGGGGCTGAATATCTTGAAAAGGCAGAAAAACTTAATACAGTGGTATTTGACAAAACAGGCACTCTGACAAAGGGGGAGCCAGAGGTTACAGAAATAGTGCCAGTCGATAGTCTCGATGAAATTGAGATAATTCGGCTTGCTGCAATTGCTGAGAAGGGTTCTGAGCATCCTTTGGCTTCTGCAATTCTTAAAAAGGCTGACGTGCTTCATATCAATGTTCCAGATATTGATACATTCGAGGCAGTTGCAGGTCATGGCGTAAGAGGATCGTTCAATGGAAAGGAAGTATTTGTCGGAAATAGAAAACTTATGCAGGAAAATAACATTTTTATAGCAAAATGTGAGACTACTATTTCATCTTTGGAAGAAAAAGGCAATACTGTCATGCTGGTTGCTGAGGACAAAAAATTTATCGGTCTGATAGCGGTTGCAGATATGTTGAAAGATAATGCCCTTGTGGTTGTTGAGGGACTAAAAAAAGAGGGCGTAGAAGTTATTATGCTCACTGGCGACAACGAAAGGACGGCACAAGCTATCGGCAAGAGTCTTGGAATAAGCCGCATAATCGCAAATGTCTTGCCTGCCGATAAAATGACAGCGATTAAAGACTTGCAGTCTCAAGGAAGGGTTGTTGCCATGGTTGGAGACGGCATAAATGACTCACCTGCTCTTGTGCAGTCTGATATAGGCATAGCAATAGGGAGCGGATCTGATATTGCAAAAGAGACCGGCGGCATCATACTTGTAAAGGATGATTTAAGGGATGTTTTGCGAGCTATAAAACTCAGCAAGGCTACAATGCGCAAGATTAAGCAAAACCTCTTCTGGGCATTTATTTATAATTCAATCGGAGTACCTATAGCGGCGATGGGATTTTTGAATCCTATAATCGCTGCTGCCGCAATGGCATTAAGCTCTCTTTCAGTCATAACCAATTCTGCTTTGCTCAAAAGAGTAAGAATAGATTATTAGCCTGAAAAATGCTTTTAATTCTAAAAGAGCAGGCATAGGTACCAGAAAAACTTTTGTCCTGAACTACTTAATGAGCGTGACAGTGCAATAGTTCAACAGCAATTTTTGAATCTTGAATTTTGAATTTTCTTTCTGTCGCTTTACCGCTTTTTATCGCTACTGCAATGTTTTATGCCGCACAAATTATGCAAATTGCAGCATTGCATAAAGATAATCCTGTTGAATTCAAAAGGTTTGATGGTATTTATGGCTGCTATATAAAAATCTAAGTGTATTTTTCGAGTTAAGAAGTCAACCAGCTGCACATCAGTTTACCAATGGACAATAAAAAAAGGGAGGGGTTCCCCTCCCTTTTTTTATTCAAATAGCTTTAGAATAAGACATCAAATGTGAAATAGATATCATGAGCTTTTTTGATCACCTCAAAGAATTGCGGTACGCCGGGTCCCATTAAAGTTAAATCGGAAATTTTTTGCGGTGCACCGAGCCAGTTGTTGCTTCCAGTATATTTGAAGTCATAGTGTTGGTAGCCAAGCCTGAAAAATGCCTTGCCCCTTTTTGCGATTGGTTTTTTGTCTAATTCCTGAATAATGTATGCCTCATAGACATTGCCTCTCGTTCCGAGCTTGCCTGTCCATATATCATCATTAGCTGGAACAAATGTTATCCAGTTCTTTGAGCCTCGATTATATTCTAATCCGACTTTTGTGCCAGTAGATTTAATGTCGTATCTTCCTCCGAGATATATTGCATTGCCTTTGCGTGACTTTTCGCCCTCTGCGGCATCCCAGAGCAATCCATATACCCCCATCATAGCATTTTTATTAGGATGAGTTTTGCTGATAGCGCCTGACATAAAAAGATTCAAGTCACCGGGTCCAAGATTATTAAGCTTACTTGAAATTGTGACGCCATACCAGTCAATTGAACCAAGGTTCCCCGTAAGACTGTTCAAGGTAATATTATCAGGCATTGCAAATATATTCTTTGCTTTATTCCAGTTGAGTTCCAATCTTAGGTTTTCTGTATCATAAGGAACCAAATCTATACCGTACATATAGGTATCTTTGAGATTATTATTTGCAGGGCGAAATCCGCTGTCCAACCCTTTGCCATAGCAAAACTTTGTATAAGCCCCTGGTAATGCATCTATATCAGGCGCATAGCCTAATGTCATGCCGTCAAATGCATAATCAACCAGCAAAGATGGCACCCCTGCTGTCCCTGTTTTTTCGGTATTCATTCTTAAATTTTGTGGAATACCGCCGGTAGATGGTCTTCTGCCGACAGAAAACCATACGGGCGCATTAGCAATATTGCTCCATGTAGCATACACCTGATCAACCCTAAGAACATTATCCTCTGGGATATGCCCTGTAGTTCCATCAAATACTGTTCTATCAGCAAAGAAGGCATTTGTTGTAACAGGGTTTTCATTTGACATCCCCCAGACCTTATACATAAGAAGTCTTGCTTTGAGATTAATATCTTCTGTAGCGTTTACTTTAAGATTAAGTCCAAGGCGGTTAGTGAATAGGGCATCATTTTTTACATCTCGTCCAGCCGACGGAGTAAATATTGGATTCCCTGAACTATTAAATCCGGTAAAAACGAGCGCATCATGAGTTTTGCCGCGTAAGCTGTCAACCCTGAACCTATAATCCCCACTTATCTCAAGCCATGAAAGAGCAGAAGCGGCATCCTCAGCCTTTTTCTCGATAACTGTGATCTTTTCATCCTTTACAGCTTCCTTTTTTTGCATATCGAGCATTTGCTGTTTTAGAACTTCGAGTTCCTTTGAAAGTGCTTCGATTTTTTGCAGGAGAACTGCCTGATCCATAGCAAAAACAGGAAGAGGCAGCAAAATAAAGCAGAAAAACAGAACTGCTAAAAATCTCTTAATCATAAAACACCTTCCTTGAGAATTTTATTATTTAAGATATAGCATTAAATGTAAACTATGTCAAGAGTTTAGCTAAAAGAGCAATTCGCCACGAAAATTATCGAGATTGCTACAGAACGAAGACGCCTTGCAATGCAAAAGATTATTTTGTCATTGAGAACGAAGTGATGCAATCTCAATCTTCCGATTAAAGATCGCAGCGAGATTTTTCTTTAAAAGTCAAGTTTTGCTTTTATATAAGACAAAAGCCCTCCATTTAGAATTAACTTCTTTTCTTTTTCATTTAGATTCGAGATAACCTCAAATACATATTTTTTGTTTTTATTTTCAATCTTAAATCTTTGTTCACCTTTCAGGCTCTCTAATGTGTTATGTATTTTAATCCAGTCACCCTGTTCGATTTTTAAATAATCCTCATCGGCGATAAAAAGCAGGGGGATGACACCAAAGTTGATAAGATTAGCCCTGTGTATTCTTGCGAATGATTTTGCTATTACTGCCTGAAGTCCAAGATACATTGGCGCAATGGCAGCATGTTCCCTCGAAGATCCTTGTCCATAGTTGTCGCCGCCTACGACTACCCCTCCGCCTTTTTGTTTTGCTTCCTTAGCGCGGTAAGCAAATGTATTATCGATATTTTTAAATACAAAGTCCGAAATTGCTGCAATATTTGACCTTAACGGAAGCACTTGAGAGCCTGCCGGCATTATGTCATCAGTCGTGACATTGCTGCCCAATTTTAACAATACTTCAGCTTCTATATTGTTTTTCAATGGTTCTTTGAGAGGGACTTCCTTAATATTCGGCCCCTTTATTATGATGGTTTCTGGCGGCATCTCAATTGGTGGAATAATAAGGTTGTCATTGATAAGAAACTTTTCAGGTTCAACTATTACGGGTATTTGACCATCAAAGTCTTCAAGATTGATAATTTCCCCTTTAAGAGCAAATATAGCACATGAGACAGGACTTGCAAGATAAATCAAGGCATCTTTAGTGCCAGACCTGCCTTTGAAATTACGGTTATATGACCTCACAGAGACATGACCCGAACCCGGCGCCCCTCCCATACCAATACAAGGGCCGCAGGAAGCCTCCAGTATCCTTGCTCCTGCTGCGATCATATCGGCTATTAATCCTTCATGAGCGAGCATTTCATAAACTTGCTTGGATCCTGGATTTATGAGTAGATTAAGATCTTTGTGAACGGTCTTGCCTTTTAATATTGATGCAACAGTCTTCATAGCCTGATATGATGAATTTGTGCAACTCCCAATACATACTTGATTAACCTTTAATCCTGCAATATCCCGAACAGATATCACATTATCAGGGCTATGCGGCTGAGCAATCATAGGTTCGATGCTGTTTAAATCAATAGTTATAATTTCATCATATTCGGCATCAGCATCTGCCTTCAGTTCTAACCAGTCTTTCTCCCTTCCCTGAGCCTTGAGAAATGAAAAGGTTCTCTGGTCGCTTGGGAATATCGAGGTAGTTGCGCCCAATTCTGCGCCCATATTAGTTATCGTTGCCCTTTCAGTTATATTTAGAGTCTCAACCCCAGACCCGCCGTATTCAAATATCTTCCCAACGCCTCCCTTAACAGAAAGCAATTTAAGAAGTGTTAATATTACATCCATTGCTGAGACATACGGTCTTTTGAGCGAGCCAAGCAGTCTTACCAAAACGATTTGAGGTGTAATTATCTCAAAGGGATTACCCGCCATAACAGTTGCAGCCTCAAGACCGCCCACGCCAATTGCGAGCATACCGATGCCGCCGCCTGTGGGTGTATGACTATCCGTTCCAAGTGCAATTTTTCCGGGCGCGGCAAAACGTTCAAGATGTATTTGATGGCATATGCCGTTGCCGGGTTTTGAAAAATATGCCCCGAATCTTGCAGCAGCGGTTTGCAGAAATATGTGATCATCGGCATTCATAAAATTAGATTGAAGCATATTATGGTCAACATAGGAAACTGCAAGAGGAGCTTTTACCCTGTCTATCCCAATGGCTTCAAACTCAAGCCATGTCATTGTACCTGTGGCATCCTGAGTATATATCTGATCAACATTGAGACCAATTGCTTTGCCAGCCTTTAGTTCACCATATGCAATATGGGATTGAAGTATCTTTTCAACTAAATTTTTGCCCATTTCGACTCCTTACTCTATTGTCTATTTATACGATAAGTTTAAAATATATCGAGTATTATAAAGTGTTGGTAATAATCATGCAATCTTTGCAATGCTGACTGAAATCGTGCCGAAGGGTAACGTTTGATTATCAATTTAGGTAATAAGAAACTAACAATTATCCTTAATATTTGTTCGTAGATTAGTCCACTGCAAAAATCTTTAAAAGATGGATAGGCTCTTTTTCGCTGCGATCAGGGCTTCAGCTCATTTGATAGCAATGATAAATGATGTGTTTACTATAATTGCAAGGATCGGAGCGACGAAAAAATCTCTCAAAGCCTGCTATTTTCAAGCGGCACAGATTTTAACTTGCAATTATTTTTGAAGTTTGGGAAAAAAAGCTGATTTCCTGCCTTGTCCTTAAATGATGCAATTGCCCTTTGTCCTTCTGCGGAGGTAATCCAGTTTATAAACTCCATTGTTTCTTTGAATTTGGCATGTTTATGCTTTTCCGGATTGACTGCCATTATTCTGTATTGATTGAACAATAGGGGGTCGCCTTCAAAAACAATAACCAATCCGAGCTTATCACGTTCCTTTGCTGCGAGCCATGTGCTTCTGTCGGTGAGGGCATATGCCCGCTTTTCGTTTGCGATCCTCTGGGTCTTTTCCATCCCCTGTCCGACTTCAAGATACCATTTACTGCCTTTCGGCTCAATGCCTGCTTTTGACCAAATCTGTTTTTCCCTGACATGAGTGCCTGAATTGTCACCTCTTGAAACAAATGGATATCCTTTTTCAGCAATCATGCGGAAAACTCCATCGCTGATTTTGCACCTTTAATTTGCGACTGATTATTCATTGAACCTATGATAATAAAATCGTTATACATTACATTAAAGCGGTTTATGAAATAGCCATCTTCAACTGCTTTTATTTCATCCTCTTTTGAGTTAACCAAGATTACATCTGCATCTCCTCTTTTGCCCATCTCAATGGCTGCGCCTGTTCCCTTTGCAACAACCTTTACTTTTATGCCGTTCTTTTTCTCAAAGATGGGCAATATATATGCAAATAAACCCGAATTTTCAGTGCTTGTTGTTGAAGCGCATATTATTTCTTTACTGGCATATGCAGAAGGTAAAGGATAGATTATCAGTGTAAATAAGATAAGTATAATAAATAGGATTTTTTTCATCATAAATCGTCTCTCAAAATTAAATATTATTATTATACCAATTTTACCACTTGTTACATAAATGGTTTTGATGTAAAATTAAGAGTAATTGAATTTGTCAACAGGATAATTTCTATAAATTTTATCAGGGAGGCGGCTGTGAAAGAAGAAGATATTATTGAAACATTAAAAAATCAAAATGATGAATTCAGAAAGATTCACAATGAACATAGGGAATTAGACAGATTACTTATGGAGATGGATAAGAAAAATTATCTTACTGCGGATGAGGAGATTGAAAAAAAGCGACTAAAGAAAGAGAAGCTTTATAAAAAAGACAGGATCGCAGAGTTAGTAAGAAATTATAAAAAACAACATTGCAAGAATTAATCCCTTTTTTTTAAAAAATTAAGGAGTTATAAAATTATATGCCATATAGAAGCAGTATTATTAAAACAGGTATTGAGAGGATGCCCCATAGGGCTCTTCTTTACGCAACAGGCGTGCCTCTTAGCGAGATGAACAAGCCATTTATTGGCATTGCGAGCAGTTTCACAGACATTATTGCAGGACATGTTACGATGCGTGATCTTGAAAGATATGTTGAAAAGGGGGTTCATACCGGCGGTGGATATCCGTTTGTATTTGGAATTCCGGGAATATGTGACGGCATTGCCATGGGTCACAGTGGAATGCATTATTCTCTGCCATCAAGAGAGCTTATTGCAGATATGGTCGAGTCTATCACTAATGCACATCAGTTTGATGCCCTTGTGCTCATCACCAATTGTGACAAAATAACCCCGGGTATGCTCATGGGTGCAGCAAGATTGGATATCCCGGCGATTATTGTTACGGCAGGTCCAATGCTCGCCGGGCATCATAAAGGGAGAAGACTTAACCTTACGAGTGATACATTTGAGGCTGTAGGCAAGTATAAGAAGGGATTGATAAAAGAAGACGAGTTATACGCCCTTGAAAAATGTGCCTGCCCGGGCGCAGGCTCATGTCAGGGCATGTACACGGCAAACACAATGGCTTGCATAACGGAGGCTCTTGGAATGAGCCTGTCAGGGTGTGCTTCTGTTCCGGCAGTTATGGCTCAGAAGAAAAGGATAGCCTTTGAGAGCGGAAAAAGGATAGTTAAGCTTGTCAACGATAACATAACATCAAGAACTATAATGACTAAAAAAGCCTTTGAAAATGCGATTATTATTGACCTTACACTTGGAGGTTCCACTAATACAGCTTTGCATATACCTGCAATTGCACACGATGCAGGCGTAAACCTGCCATTAAGTGTTTTTGATAAATTAAGCAAAACAATCCCGCATCTCTGCAATATGATTCCCGGGGGGCAGCACTATATGGAAGACCTAGACCGCGCAGGGGGAATTCCAGCCGTCTTATATAGATTAAAGGAGATGATCAGGTCTAATCCTACCGTATCCGGAAAAGACATTCTAGAGATTGCACAAGGTGCTGAGGTAGCAGACGATGATGTTATTCGTCCCTTAAGCATGGCATATCACAAACAAGGCGGAATTGCGATATTAAAGGGCAATATTGCTCCTGACGGCGCTGTTGTCAAACAAACCGCAGTAAGCGAAAATATGATGAAATCTGAAGGATTCGCTAAGGTATATGATTCTGAAGAAGATGGTATGAAGGCAATTATGAGTGGGCAAGTCAAGCCAGGAGATATTGTAGTTATAAGATATGAAGGACCCAAAGGCGGCCCGGGCATGCGCGAGATGCTCTCGCCAACATCTGCTATTGTCGGCATGGGACTTAGCGAATCAGTTGCTCTCATAACAGATGGCAGGTTTAGTGGCGGCACAAGGGGACCTTGTGTAGGGCATATATCTCCTGAAGCAATGGAGGGAGGTCCCATAGCTGTATTGAGAGACGGTGATAAAATAATGATAGATATCCCAAAAAGAAAGATAAATGTTTTGCTTTCAGACGAGGAAATCAAAAAAAGGCTTTCCAAATGGAAGCAGCCCGAACCTAAAATAAAACAAGGCTATTTAGCGAGATATGCAAGGCTGGTCAGCTCGGCAAGTTCAGGGGCTATTATGCTTTAAAAAGCATTATTCAGACCTGATTTGTGCAATTTCCCTATTGGACAAATTCTCCAAAAATAACGCCTGATATTGTCGCAAAAACGATTACGAGACTTACATAGATAGCAGTCTTTTTTGGTCCTATTGCGATTTTAATAACAAGCATGCTTGGCAGGCTTAGTGCGGGGCCTGCTAAAAGCAGTGCCAGCGCCGGTCCTTTGCCCATACCAGAGCCAATCAAGCCCTGAAGAATTGGCACCTCGGTTAGAGTAGCAAAATACATAAAAGCCCCCGCAATTGCTGCAAAGAAGTTAGAGAAAAGTGAATTGCCTCCTACTAAAGAAATTATAATACTTGAAGGTATAATTCCCTCATGCCCAACTCTGCCCAAAAGAAACCCTGCGGCTAAAACCCCTATAAGCAAGAGTGGTAAGATTTGCAAGGCTAATGCCCACGATGATTTTGTCCATTCGATTAGTTCTGGTTTTTTAAACCATTTGATAAGTATTAAAATAAGACATACTATAAAAAAAACTGTAACCATCCATTTATATTGGTATATATACCACCATATGCCATCATTTGCTATTGGCTTTCCCCAGTTGGCAAATACAAGGATACCTATCATAGAAAAAAAGAATAAAGCTGTTTTATATAAGGGCTTAGATTCGTCTTGAGCATCAATGTCAAAATCATTGGTCGCTTGCCGATCCCTTTCTTCCTTCAAAAATATCAAGTGCATAAGGAGTCCTATTACAATGCTGTAAATAACAGAGCCTATTGCCCTTGCCAGACCAAGTTCCCAGCCCAATATTCGTGCCGTAAGAATTATGGCAAGGACATTTATTGCGGGGCCTGAATACAAAAAAGCAATAGCAGGTCCCAGACCAGCGCCCCTCTTATAAATGCTTAAAAAAAGGGGAAGAATCGTACAGGAACAAACAGCTAAAATTGTTCCTGAAACAGATGCAATCCCATAAGATAGGGCTTTATTAGCTCTTGCCCCAAAATATTTGATTATAGATGCACTGCTGATAAAAACAGCGATAGCGCCAGCAATAAAAAAGGCTGGAATAAGACATAAAACGACATGCTCCTGTGCATACCATTTGGTTAGCGCAAGGGCTTCATAAATAGCGTTTGTAAAACGGGCATTTTCAATAGGTAAATAAAAGCAGACAAGGAAGACCGTAATTATAATTATTAGTTTATGCCACTCTTTCATAAGCTTATGGGCTGATTTTAAATTTTCGATATATTAATCTCAAAAATGTGTTTTGATATCACTGATCGTACAGTATTCTGATGAGAAATATTTTCTTTGGAAATAAAGAGCCACCTTAACAAGGGCGAATGGTAATAAATATCCATGCATAAATAGGATAAGTTAAGACCTAAAACAGGGCATTAAAGGCAACCAGTCCAGCAACATAGTCAGGGTCGCCACATGCGAGATCATTCCACACAAGAACCATTGCTATATAGAGAGCGAGACCTAAAAGGATGATTCCAACCATATATTCAGGATAAGACGGAAGTAAAGATGATAGCCAAAAGAAACATAACTATAGGACCGACTATCCAGTTCTGTATAAGGCTCAATGCGAGTATCTTGTAGTTACTGAAAACACTTGGAAGTTCTTCATAACGGACCTTTGCGAGAGGGGGATACTTCATTAAAATTAGCCCTATTGCTATTGGGATATTGGTTGAACCTTCTTGAAATTTATTCCAAAAGTCAGAGACCTGTGGGTATAAATACCCGGAGCATACACCAAACAACATAGCAAGAAAAATCCACAGGGTAAGAAATCTATCAAGAAATGATAATCTTTTTACAATGGTGGTCATCTCAATTCCTCTTGAAGAATTTCGCTACAAATGACCTTTGGTGTACTTAACAATGACTGATCAAGTGTGATGGCACTTGCCTTCTTTTTTCTGAAATCATCCAATCTCTTTTTATCCTCATTAATTAAATCCCCTTGTATCCTTTCGAGCACACTCAAGAGCAGAAACCTTCTAAGTAAATCAGAATCATCAAGCCTGTAATGAATCCATCTTCCTGCCTTTGAATCCTTGATAAGTCCAGCTTCTTTAAGGACAGCAAGATGAAATGAGACCTTAGGTTGAACCATATTAAGGGCTGAAAAAATATCGCAGACACAAAGCTCACCATCTTGAAGGAGTTTAAGTATCCTCAACCTTGTCTGATCTGATAGTGCCTTAAAGATACAGGTTAGCTCTTCCATTTTGTTATATTTCTTCTTTTATCAGCTCTTTAACCTTCTCAGGTGTAGGCAGTGGCTTGCCTTTATGCTTTAATTTCCCATTAATCATTATGCCAGGGGTTGCTGCTGTGTATTTCATAATCTCAAGCATATCAGTAACCTTTTCTACCTTAGCCTCAATGCCGAGTTCTTTAACTGCATCCTTAACCATTGTCTCTACCTTCTGGCAGTTTGCACAACCCGGACCCAGTACCTTAATTTCCATAACAAAGCCTCCTTTTTGCAATACAAAGACATTTTTTTAGCTAAGAAATAGTTTGACTGATAAATAGAGATAGAACTTCCAAAAAGTCCCCTCTTTCTTGATGGGAGAAGGGGTGAGGGTGAATAATAATCAAAAAGGTTACCCTTCCCCTCTCAAGTAAGAGGGGGGTGAGGAATGTCAAGTTTCTATCTCTATCTTTAGGGTTTGATATCTAAATTCAAAAATATTTCGGATACTTTTGAGTAATTCTTATATTTGATGTGTACCAGAACACTCATCCTTACAATCGCAGATTACCTGTGCAACAGCCTCTGCCTTTGCCTTTGCTGAAGGTGATGCAATAACCGCAAGAATCGCCTCCTCAACCATCTGCTCTGTGATTACATCAGAATTCTTGCCCTTATAATTGAGGGCAGAACATTTTATCTCCTTTGCCGCAAATTCCGAACACTCAGGACAATCTGTAACTAAATATTTGCAGTCATCTAAGATAGTCCATATATCAGCCCCATTGATTTTAAGGGTATTGGATTTATCTATCTCAGACTCTGATAAAGGAATTCCCCTAAGTTCAATATCAACCTTGATATTTTTTAGCGGAGTTGTCATCTTTTTTACAACATTTCTGATATTTTCATCGCTGCCCTCACATCTCGAACAGGTCTTCCCATTTTTTTGATAATAAAACCACTCAAGTGTTATTGTTTTCATAATATACTCCTTTAAATGATATTGATATTTCCAAATTTTTGAACTTTTCGCTGAAAAACTTTTGATTATTATTTTTTTATTTATCTCTGCTTTCTGTCCGTCATTCTTAAGAAAAACATTAGATTATTTAAAGAAACATTAGAGTATAAATAAATATTATTCTATATAATGCCTTTTGTTTTATATAGTATAAATCAATTCAATATGAATATTATATTACTAAGCTGTTATTAAAATATAAAATATTTTTTATATGATTGTCAACTTAATTATTTAATAAATGTTTCTAATGCATAAATCAAAAAGATAAAAGACAGTTTATTTTTTATTCTTTATCGTCTCATATTAAAGAAGCTTTGTATCAATCTAATGTTGCGGGAAAGACTATTAAGAATTCGCTGCCTGTGTTAAAAGCGCTCTTGACAGAAATGTTTCCATTATGGGCGTTTATAATCCACTTAGTTATTGCAAGTCCAAGCCCTGTTCCGCCGGGTTTTTTTGAACTTCCTTCAGTGCCTCTGTAAAATCTTTCAAATATATGAGGGATGTCTTCCTCATTAATGCCTATTCCTGTATCGCTAATGTTAATTTTTATAGCATTTTCTTCTTTATATGTTTTGATTCTTATTGTTCCGCCTTGAGGTGTATATTTAATAGCATTTTCTATCAGATTTATAAATGCCTGCTCGAGCATTTCTCTATCGCCATTTAATTCGAGATTTTTCTGATAGTCTTCAATTAAAGTAATCCCTGCCGAGATAATTCGCTCATTAAGCCGTTCTAGTATGTTTTTTAACAAATGGTTGATATCAAACCAATGCCTGCGAAATTCAAGAATATTATTTTCTGCCCTTGTAAGAAATAGAAGGTTATCAATAATTGTCGAAAGGCGCATAACATCTGAGAGGTTATTTCTCAATAATACTTCGTATTCTTCGGAAGTTCTTTTCTTTCTCAATGATACTTCTATATTCCCACGCAAAGATGTGAGCGGGGATCGTATCTCATGAGACACATTTGATGTGAAACGTTTCTGCGTGCTTATTAAGTTTGCATTGCTATCCAACATATCATTAAATATATTTATCAGTTCATCTATTTCCTTGCCTTTTATTCCTACATCAATTCTCTTGTTTGATTTGTCATGAATAATCTTTTCAGCATTAGATTTTATTTTTACAATTGGTAGCACGGCTTTTCCGGCAAGAAACCAGCTTAATCCAATTGATAAAAAAAGTAGAAAAGGGAAGAAACTTATAATAAGACTCTTAAAATGGTCTATTTCTTTCTCTTTTTCTAATAATGATGTTGAAATTCTAATTATATTTTCTCGATCTACTGGAAAATATAGCACTCTGAAATTTTCATTATTATATTTAAGAGTCTCAAAATTTATCTTGCCTTCGAATGCTTTCAACATAAAATCTCTATTAATAGGCAATCCATGACTTTTCTTATTTAGAGAAGCTATTACAACTGAACCTTCCTTTTTGATAATTTGAAAATACTCATTTCCTCGTCTTTTTATAGTCTCAGCGTTTTTTGTGGGCATAATTTGTTTAAAATTTGGCAGGAGTTCAGTCTTGATATCATTTAACAGAGCTTTGTCCACTGCGTCAAAGCTCTCTTTTTTATGATAAATATATACAGCGCCAACAAAAAAGAACGAAATCAGCGCAATAGTGAATGCGTAAAAAATAGTCAGCCTTAGCCTGAAGGTCTTAATTATCACCTTTAACCTTCAAAATATAGCCAGAGCCTCTTACGGTATGTATCAGTTTTGTCTGAAATCCCTTATCAATTTTTTCTCTCAAAAAATTAATATATACATCAACAAGGTTTGTTTGGGAATTAAAATCGATACCCCATATTCGTTCAATTAATTGGGTTCTCGTGACTACTTTTTCTTTGTTTCTAAGTAGATATTCGAGAATGAAATATTCCTTTTGACTTAAGATTATTTCTGCACTGCCCCTAAAAACCCTCCTTGATAAAAGATCCATTCTTAAATTATCTATGCTAAGAGTACTTATAAAATCAGCAGTTCTTCTTCTTAATGACCTAATTCTTGCCAGCAGCTCAGAAAATGCAAATGGCTTTGTCAAGTAATCATCTGCACCGCTTTCGAGTCCAGCAACCTTATTATCCACAGAATCAAGGGCAGTAAGCATCAGTATCGGGGTTTTGAGACCCTTATCACGTAAAAGCTTGCATAGGGCCAACCCGTCAATCTTTGGAAGCATTACATCCATGATGATAAGGTCATAAGAATAAAGTGATGACATGGATAGCCCTAAATCACCGTCTTTAGCTATATCTACACTAAAGAATTCCTCTTCAAGACCTTTTTTTATAAAGCCTGAAACATTTTCTTCATCTTCGACTAAAAGTATTTTCATTGCAAAGACTCCATTGACTTTTAGGTAACTGTCTATGGAATATTGAGATTATTAGGTTTCAATTTTATGATTTACATCACTTGTCATTCACTGGCGGAGGGGGAGGGATTCGAACCCTCGATGGAGTTGCCCCCATAACGATTTTCGAGACCGCCCCATTCAACCGCTCTGGCACCCCTCCAATGACGCAGCTTAATCCAAAAAATGTTATAACCGCAGAGCGCATAGAGAGTTTTTTTTAAGTAATTCTATAAGCTCTATGGCTAATTTTATTATTTGGTTTATACTCATTTTAATCTTTCTCTTAATTTTTGCGACCGGCGAAATTCATTTTCCAAACCGGCAAAGTTGCCCTCCTCAAGAAATCCCTCCATTTTAGTGAGGTTAGCTTTTAAAATGTCAATCAGCTTTATCAGGTTTTCTTTGTTAAGAGCTGAGATGTCTCTCCAGATTTCAGGTGAACTCATAGCAATCCTCGTAGTATCCTTGAAGCCCTGCCCTGCATACCGGATAGATTTTTCATCAACATCATTAACTGAGTTAACAATAGCATAAGCAGCAAGATGGGGCAAATGGCTGACAAGGGCATATACCTCGTCATGCCTGTAAGGATCCATTAATTCTACACTACTGCCAAGAGATTGCCATAAGTGCTTTAAAATTGATAACGCATGCTGATTGGAATTTGCTGTTGGTGTCATTATACATAGGGCTTTAGAGAATAAATCAGATTTTGCATTTTCTATGCCTGATTTCTCTCCGCCTGCTATAGGGTGCGAACCAATATAAAAGACCTCGTCAGGCATAGCGGATTCAATTTCATAAACAAGCCTGCCCTTGATACTGCCCACATCAGTTATTATAGAGCCTCTTTTTGCAATTCCTTTAATCTCATTAATGATATGTTGAAAGACACCCACAGGGGTTGCAAGGACGATAAGATCGGCGTTTTCACAAGCATAGCGTAAATCAAGGCTGTAATTATCAATTATGCCTCTTGATTTTGCATTTTCAAGATTATTAAGGCATCGGCTGTAGCCATAGATGGTTTTGCTCAGACCCATCTTTCGGATGGCAAGTGCAAAGGATGCGCCTAAAAACCCGAGACCGATGATAGCTATTTTATTAAAAAACAATTTATCCATGAACCCCTGTTTTCCAGTGTAATGATATCTTTATTTATTTTATATTTCCCTGCCTATCGCCTGAGCTATTGGCTTTAGTTCAGCCATAAGTTTTGAGAAAGCATCCGGCTTCAATGATTGTTCGCCGTCAGAAAGAGCCTCCTCAGGATTTATATGAACCTCTATCATAAGCGCATCGGCGCCTGCTGCAATCGCAGCCCTAGCCATTGGGGCTACTAAATCCCTCTTGCCTACCCCATGGCTTGGATCAACGACCACGGGCAGATGGGTCATTTGTTTTAATAAAGGGACTGCGCTCAGGTCGAGTGTATTTCTTGTGGCTGTCTCAAATGTCCTAATGCCTCTTTCACAAAGAAGCACATTGTGATTGCCTCGCGACATTATATATTCAGCAGACATTAACCATTCTTTTATAGTTGCGGAAAGCCCTCTTTTGAGCAATACTGGCTTATCAGTTGAACCTACTTCCAATAAGAGCTTGAAATTCTGCATATTTCGTGCGCCTATCTGTATGATATCAGTATATTTCATGATTACATCCATTTCTTTCGTATCCATCACCTCTGTTACAATGGCAAGACCAAATTTTTCTCTGGCATCCGCCAGATATTTAAGACCTTCCTCTCCAAGCCCTTGAAAGGAGTATGGAGAGGTTCTTGGCTTGAAAGCCCCGCCTCTAAGGATTGTTGCCCCTGCATTTTTGACCTTCTCAGCAATTCCAAAAAGGATTGTCCTGTTTTCAACCGCGCAAGGACCTGCCATTATATGAATCTTTTTGCCTCCGATGGTTAAATCTCGTATTTTGATTTCGGTGTTTTCTTTTTTGAAGTCACGGCTGGCGAGTTTGTAAGGTTTCAATATCCTGACAACATTTTCAACCCCTGTCATAGCACGGATTGCATCTTCTTCCTCTTCAGTCACCTTTGATGTATCCCCAATTACTCCTATAATGGTTCTCTCTGTACCCTGCGATAGATGGGTTTTAAGTCCTTTGCTCTCCAGTTTCTTAATAATATGCCTGATATCTGCATTAGCCGTATTAGGTTCTAAAACAATTATATCCATAAATTCCCCCTGTTAAAGTAACACATTTGTTAGATTTTTTTAAATTTTTAGATTTGAACGAACTGTTTCCTGAATCTGAATATTTTATTCCTAAACAGGTTATAAAGGCTTTTGATTAAAACAAGATGTATTTTTGGTATTAAAAATGAGCTACCCTGCATAAAGACGCAGGGTAGCTCAAATAATAATAAAAAGAAAGGGAAAGCGAGTTTGGCTGGATAAAGGTATTAATTGTGAGATGATTACAATTCATAATTATAATAGCATCATATCACAATTCATTTAGTTTTTTCCAGAACAATTTTTAGTGATTCGATAAATCGCCTGTTTTCTTCAGGCAAGCCTATTGTCACCCTTACTGCTTTTGGTCCCACTGGCCTAATAATAACGCCTTTGTGCAGTAAGGCATTGAAAAGGGTATTAGAATCGGTATCCAACGGCATATATATAAAATTGGTCTCTGTAGGAACATACTTTATTCCAAGTAAATCAAACTCATTGTATAGATATTTTTTGCCAGCCTCGTTGTTTTCGATTGTTTTTCTTATATGTTCATCATCCATCAATGCATGAATTGATGCTGCCTGAGCAAGGGAGTTAGTATTGAAAGGCTCCCTGATTTTATTCATCTCTGTAAGGATTTCTTTTTTGGCGATCCCATAGCCTATTCTTAGCCCAGCGAGACCGTAAGCCTTTGAAAATGTTCTAAGGACTAAAATATCCCTGCCATCAACGAAATATTTGAGTGTATCGGGATATTCCGGGTCTTGAACATATTCGTAGTATGCCTCATCCAATACTACTAAAACACCTTCAGGCACTTTTTCCATAAATCTCTCAAATTCATCCCTTTTATTGCTCGTTCCGGTAGGGTTATTAGGGTTTGCAATAAAAACAATCTTGGTCTTTTCAGTAATCGCTTTAGCCATTTCCATGAGGTTATGTCTATAGTTTAAATGAGGAACTTCTCTTGCAACACCCCCGACGGATTGAACTGCAAGGGGATATACAACGAAGGAATGACTCGAAAAGACAGCCTCATCGCCATATCCCATAAAGGTTCTTACTGCTATATCGAGCAGTTCATTTGAACCATTGCCGAGTATTATCTCTTCTTCAGCAATATTTAACCCCTTATTTGAAAATTTTTCACGAAGTGCATTTTTAAGATAATACCCCCCACCGTCTGGGTAGCGACTGATTCTATCAGGATTTGTAATGAATTCTTTGATGCCTTCCAATGCTTTTGGTGAGGGTCCAAGTGGATTTTCGTTAGATGCAAGCTTGATACACTCCTTTAATCCTAATTCACGTTCGAGTTCTTCGATTGGTTTTCCAGGAACATATGGCTTAATGACTGATACATGATCAAGCGGTTTTAACATATACAATCACCTCTCTATACTTTTGTCAATAGGATAAGAACCTAAATGTTTTAAATAAAGGCAATTTTCTTTTGTTTTTTCGATTGCCGCCGTTACTCTTTCGTCTTCAATATGTCCTTCCATATCTATAAAGAATATATACTCCCAAGCTCTTCTCTTGGAAGGACGGGATTCTATCTTATTAAGATTGATTTTTGATGCCATAAAAGGCTGAAGAGATTCATATAGAGCTCCCGGTCTGTCTTTAAGTGAAAACATTATAGATGTCTTATCACTGCCGGTTTTAGATGGGTAATCTTGGGATATCATCAGAAACCTTGTATAATTCTTTTTGTTATCCTCTATATGTCTCTCTACAAAATTAAGGTCGTATATTTTTGCTGCAAGTTCGCTTGAGATAGCCGCTGCATCTTCATCTTTTGATGCGATTTCAGCCGCCCTTGAGGTGCTTGTAGCTTCAAATATATGCACTCCTGGCAGATTCATCTCAAGCCATACCCTGCATTGCGCGGTAGCTTGAGGATGTGAATAAAGCTTTTTAATTTTTGTTTTATCGCCGCTTTTTGAGACGAGATTATGAGAAATCTCTAGCAGCATCTCCGCAGCAATCTTAAGGTCATAATCCATGAACATATCAAGGGTGTAGCTCACAACTCCTTCATTGGAATTCTCTATAGGAACTATCCCATATTCAGCCTTATTGCTCTCAACTGCATCGAAGGTTGCCTTAATGCTCTCGACAGGAATATAGCTTGCTGATGAACCGAAATGCCTGAGAGCCGCTAAATGAGTGAAAGTCCCTTCAGGTCCAAGATAAGCAACCTTAATAGGTTGTTCAAGTGAGAGGGCTGCTGACAATATTTCTCTAAAAATGAATCTCAGCGCATCGTTTGGGAATGGACCCTCGTTCAAGGCTGTTATGCGATTCAATATCGCCCTTTCACGCTCAGGGGAGTAAAATTTAAGATTCAAAGCCCTTTTGATATTAGCTATTTCTATAGCGATATTTGACCTCTTATTTAGGAGCTTCAGCAGTTCTGAATCAATAGCGTCAATCTCTTCCCGCAGCTTATCAATGCCTTTTATATCTGGTTTTTCATTCATAGATGTAAATCATACAGTAAGATAACCTTTTTTTTCAATGGCTATAAATTGCCGTAAAATGATATTAGAGCAATCTGGCTGTTACTGCAATTGATCAAGTGCTGGCGGCAGTTAAATCAAAAAAGCAGAAATAATCTCTTTTTGTTTGAAATAACAATTATTCTTAAGCGAGATTAAAACAAGACTAAAATATGCACTATTTGAAATAAAAATTATATAATACTTCATATTCTAAAATTATATATATTTGCTATTTATTTTTTGCAGTTCTTTACTTTCCGTATGGGGTATTTTTGTGCAAAAAATTAGGAGTCAAGCGATATTGTGAAAGCTATAATTGTCGGCGCCGGTGAGGTTGGGTTTCAAATTGCAAAATCACTTTCATACGAAAATATTGATGTTGTTGTTATAGACAGGGACAAGGATAAAATCAAAAGGGTAGTGGATGAGTTAGATGTTGCCGTGATAGAAGGGGAGGGCGGGGACATTGCTTCTTTGAAAGATGCTGGTGCGGATTCGACAGATATTTTATTAGCAGTTACTAATAGTGATGAGACCAATATGATAGCTTGTCTCTTGGCAAAGGCAATGTTTGGGATACCACGTAAGATTGCCAGAATAAGAAATCCTGATTATTTTAAAAATGAAAAACTGCTTAATAAAGATAATCTTGATATAAACCCTGCGATCAATCCTGAATTAGAGGTTGCCATGTCTATAATCAGACTGCTCGAGGTTCCTATTGCTACAGATGTTGAGGATTTCGAAGGCGGGATTGTCAAGGTGATCGGATTAAAACTTCATGCGGACAGCTATCTAATCGGTAAATCCCTTAAAAATATTGGCAAGCTCTTGGAGACGAAATTCCTTATCGGAATGATAGAAAGGGATGACAAAACTATAATTCCTTCTGGAGATGATGTAATTAAAAAGGGTGACATTATATATATTCCAGTTAAAAGGGAAGAAGTGTATGATTTGCTTCTGCCTCTTAAAGTTGAGACGATGCCTGCACGGAAGATTATGATTGTTGGCGGCGGCAGGATTGGACATCATATTGCTTCTAATCTCGAGTCAAAATTAGATATAAAGATAATAGAGCGAGATGAGGGAAGATGCAAGTTTCTCAGCAGAACACTTAAAAAGGCGCTCGTGCTGCACGGCGATGGTGTTGATCAGAAGCTATTATTTGAAGAAAATATTGGAGATATGGATGTCTTAGTTGCTGTGTCTAACAATGATGAACTAAACATAATGGCGTCGTTGCTCGCAAAAAAACATGGCACTAAAAAAATAATTGCTATTGTAAACCGAACTGATTATATTCCTCTTGCTCGAGGACTTGGATTAGAAGCTGTATTGAGTCCGAGACTTATCACTGCTAGCACTATCTTAAGATATGTTAGAAAGGGACACATAATCTCACTAACCTCAATAGCGGACGGAAAAGCCGAAATACTCGAGGCGGGGGTAGGGGACAACTCCTGGCTTATAGGAAAGACTCTGATGGAAGCAGATATGCCACGTTCATCACTAATCGGAGCTATTATAAGAGGAAATCAGGTGATAATTCCGAGCGGTTCAGATAGGATATATAAAAACGATAGATTAATTATATTTACACTGCTGGAATCAATAAAAAATGTCGAGAAAATATTGATTTAAGGCATTTAATGAATATTGGTTTGATACTAAATATACTTGGCAGCGCCATTATCATCATAGCAGTTTTCATGATTTTTCCGATTCTTGTCTCTCTTATATATCAACAGCCCGATCTTTTTGTTTTCATTGTTTCTTTTCTTATAACTTTTTTTTCCGGTGCTTCTGTATATTTCTTAACGTTAAGGCACAAAAAAGAAGAGATCAGGAAAAAAGAGGCGTTTCTGATTGTGACCCTGACATGGCTCGTTGTGGCATTTTTTGGAGCCATCCCATTTTTACTGAGCGGGAATTTCGCATCTTTTACCGATGCTTATTTTGAATCAGTGGCAGGTTTTACTACGACTGGAGCGTCTATTCTTAAAGATGTGGAAATACTGCCCCTCGGCATCTTGTTCTGGCGAAGCATGATTCAATGGATAGGTGGTATGGGGATTATCGTTTTTGCCCTTGCAATCCTGCCAATGCTCGGCTCAGGTGGAATGCAGCTTTTCAAGGCAGAGGTTCCGGAGATAAGTGTTGATAAACTTAAACCTCGCATAATAGACACAGCAAAAGCCTTATGGGTTATCTATGTCTTTCTGACTATCCTAAATATCACTTTTCTGTCATTAGGCGGTATGGACATATATAACTCAATCTGTCATGCCTTTACTACATTGGCTACGGGTGGATTTTCAACAAAAAATGCGAGTCTCGGTCATTTTCAAAGTCCGTTTATTCATTATACGACAGCGACTTTTATGTTTCTTGCCGGGGTTAATTATTCGATATATTTTTGTATTTACCGAGGCAGGTTTTCTGCTGTCATAAGGGGTAGTGAGTTGAGGTTTTACATAGGCGCTACTCTTATAGCAACGATTTTGATAACGATAAATATTTATGGTTCGTATAATTCTCTGGAGGAATCATTCAGGCATGCGTTTTTTCAGGTTACATCAATTATGACAACAACAGGGTACTCCTCAACCGATTTTGGCAAATGGCATGTATTTGCACAGATAATTCTTGTGATAGCAATGTTGTTTGGCGGCATGATCGGTTCTACTGCCGGGGGAATTAAACAGGTCAGAATACTCCTGATGCTTAAACAAGGCTATAGAGAGATTTATCAGCTCATTCATCCAAGAGCTGTATTAGCATTGAAGCTCGATGAAAAGTTTCTTGATAAGGAAACCCTCGGCAGCATTTGGGGCTTTATTTTTCTCTATCTTGCTCTTTGCGTAATTGCAACATTGGGCATAGCTTCTTTTGGAATAGATTTCGTGACTTCTGCAACATCGGTGATATCTGCTGTGGGCAACGTAGGACCGGCTCTAGGTCAGACAGGACCAGCAGAAAATTATGCCTTAATGCCCGATGCCGGAAAGTGGATCCTTGCTTTTTGTATGCTTATAGGCAGACTCGAGATTTATACAGTCTTGATCCTTTTTGTGCCTGAATTTTGGCGCAAGTGATTTTAGCTGCTCTGCCTTAATATCAAAATTATTTATCAATAAAACAAATTGAACAAAGAAAAGCATCTTCTTATCAACGGGCTATCAGAATTAAAAATCAACCCTTCTAATGAGATAATAGAGAAATTTATTATATTTCTCCATCAATTGAAAAAATGGAATCGTATATATAACCTTACTGCAATAACTAAAGATGAAGACATAATTATGAAGCATTTTATTGATTCCCTACTCTACCTCAGATTTATTCCGGATGGCTGCTGGAATATATGCGATATCGGCAGCGGCGCAGGCTTTCCAGGATTACCGATTGCTCTCGTCAGGAGTGAATTGAATATTACTCTACTCGAACCATTGGGCAAGAAAGCTGCTTTTTTGAGGCATATTAAGAGAATTCTATCTTTGGATAATGTTAAAATTACTGAGTCAAGGGTGGAAGATATAAAAGGTATTGTTTTTGATGTAGCTGTAACAAGGGCTCTTTTCAAAGTTTCGGAATTGCTTATAAAAGCCGGGCATATTATTGTTGAAGATGGTTTTTTCATCATGAATAAGGGGCCAGCGCTTTTAGATGAAATAAAAGAAATACCTGTTGATGTTAAGCTTGAAATAGTTCCGGTGATTCTGCCTTCAACTTCTATAGAAAGAAATATAGTGAAAATAATGAGATGAATGAAATGGCATAAGAGTAAATATATTTTGGGAGAGGGTGTATTATGCTTATAATTCCGGCAATAGATTTGAAAAATGGATTGTGTGTGAGGCTGCTTCAGGGAAGGAAAGATGACTTAACTGTATATTCGGATGATCCTGTATCAACAGCTTTGAAATGGGAGTCATATGGGGCAAGGCTTCTTCATATTGTTGACCTTGATGGTGCATTTTCAGGAAATCAGATTAATTTTGAATCTATAATGAAAATTCGCAAAGCTGTGAAAATGCTAATTCAAGTCGGCGGCGGCATTAGGGACATAAAAAGGATTGATCTTCTTATATCATCTGGTATTCACAGGGTCATACTTGGCACCGCAGCAATTGAAAATCCAGAACTTGTCAGGGATGCGAGCAAAAAATATCCCGGACGAATATTGGTCGGCATAGATGCTAAGGATTCATTTGTAGCAGTCAAAGGATGGGTGGAAATTACTCAAGTTGAGGCAATTGAACTCGCACTAAAAATGCAGGAAAGCGGCGCAGCAGGCATTATATATACCGATATATCAAGGGATGGAATGCTTTCAGGCCCGAATATAGAAGCAACCCGCAAAATGACAGAATCTTTAAAAATACCTGTAATTGCCTCTGGCGGTATTTCCTCGCTTGAAGATATTAAGAGATTATCCGATATAATAGGACTTTGGGGTGCAATAACTGGCAAGGCATTATATTCTGGGAAGCTCGATCTAAAAAATGCGATCAGTTTCGTTAAAAATAAAATCCTTCCTAACCTCCCTTTTCCAAAGGGATGAATTCCTTCGCAGGTGTGTGTTCTTTTTGGAAAATCGGTTTGCCTGTGCGTAGCAAGCGGACAGGTGTGGGGGTTGTTGAATGACACTTGTTTTCATTCGGAATAAAACAATTTCCAAAATTGGAATTAAGAATTAGATTCAGTTATAATTTACTATCCTAAATACTTAGAAAAACCATTCGAAATCACCAAAAGATGACAAAGAAAATAGAAAATAAAGACATTGAGAGAGTTGGTGAGTATTTTCTTTATAGAAATATAATCACTCAGCAACAGCTCGATCATGCACTTTCTATAGCAAAAGAAAAAAAATCAAGATTAGGCGAAATCCTCGTTGAACTTGGGTATATAACCAATAAGGAATTGATTAATATGCTTCTTGACCGGCTCCAACCACATGAACTGGGCAGAAAGAGAAAGGTTGGGGATATATTGGTAGGTTTCGGGATAATTACAGAAGGGCAGCTTCAACATGCATTGGGGGTTCAACAGATCAAAAAGCAGAGGATAGGAGATGTTTTAGTAAAACTCGGTTATGTTACAAAAGAACAGATTACGGAAGCGCTCGCTGAAAAACTTCAGATAGATATAGCCTTATGCTCTGATTATACTATTGATGATGAAATCAAAAAACTTGTTCCAAAGGAAATGGCAAAAAAACATCTTGTTTTTCCTTTGGGTAAAAAAAATGGCGGGCTCATTTTAGCTATGGCTGACCCTCTCAACTTAAATGTGATCAATGAGATTGCTTTTGCGACCAGATTAAAAATAATTCCTGTAATCTCATATGATTGGTCTATAGAGATGGCTATAGAGGAAAACTATGTTGATGCTGAAGAATCACAAGAAAAGCATGCGCAAATTATGTTTGAGTCTTTGCAGTCAGAACTTGGTGATGAAATAGATTTTAATTTCAAGCTACAAGAAAGACGCGAATCAAGGGTTAATGTCGAGGCTCTCTACTTAGAAAGTAACGCCCCAAGGATAGTGAGGCTTGTTGCTATGCTTATCACTGATGCAAGCAAGAAGAGGGCAAGTGATATTCATATAGAACCGCGGGCAAAATATGTTCAGGTCAGATTCAGGATCGACGGAGAACTTCAGAATATCTTTAAGTATCAAAGAGAACTGCACGACGCTGTGGTGTCAAGAATAAAGATAATATCAAAACTTGACATTACCAATAGACGGACATCACAAGATGGTGGAGCATCAGTAATTACAGGCGGAAAAATCGTTGACCTGAGAATCTCCACATTGCCAATAGTTTACGGCGAAAAGGTTGTTCTAAGACTGCTCGATCAGAGCAGGGGTATCGTCCCTTTGGACAAGCTTGCAATGCCCGATTATATTGAAAAGGCGATTATAGATATGTTCAAACGACCTCAGGGCATGTTTGTAGTAACAGGACCAACCGGAAGCGGCAAGACTACTACTCTTTACGCCTGTCTGAACCATCTCCGTTCAGATACAAGAAATGTTGTTTCCATAGAAAACCCTGTAGAATATAAATTAGACGGTATCTCACAATCAGCAGTAGATGAGGCAGTTGGCAGAACATTTGCAAGTATACTTCGCTCCACCCTTCGTCAAGACCCTGATATCATTATGGTTGGAGAGATAAGGGACATCGAGACTGCAGAGATAGCTATAAAAGGTGCCCTGACAGGACATCTCGTTTTGACAACACTTCATACAAATAATACCACAGCTTCAATTACACGATTAATTGATATCGGCATTCCTCCTTATCTCGTGGCAGCGGCGGTTACTGGTATTTTATCTCAGAGGCTTGTTAGGAGGATATGCGAATATTGTAGAGCTGAAGTAGAAATCTCGGATGAAATAAAATCTTCATTGGAAGGCTTCGGGATTGAGGAAATAGATAAATTCTATCACGGTTTGGGATGCCCTAAATGTTTGAATACAGGCTATCTCGAAAGAGTTGCTGTTTATGAGTATTTGAGCATGTCCAGAAGATTGAAGATTGCCCTTTCAAAAACAACGGATGAACAGGAACTGCTTATTGCTGCAAGGAAGGAGGGGCTGAAATTTCTTTATGAGGATGCCTTAAATAAGGTTAGAGCAGGTCTTACTACGATTGATGAAGCAATGTCAAAGGTGCCTTTTGATTATAGCCTAAGGGAGATTTAGGTATTATAGGTCAAAGAAATTATTCGCAGAATCAATAGTTGTAAGGAAGTATTCTTTGATTTCCTCTAAATCGTTTTCTGAGAACCCAGCTTCTTTAAGCAGAATTAAATGATTTTCAGTCCACTTTCCATCATTCATGCTGTCATGCTTAACAATATCTATTAACCCTTCTGCAAGATAAATTGCCAAAATAATCTCGCTATTAGGTGAATTATAATCAGGCGCTTTGTCCAAATGATGATGATAATAAACAGGCAGAATAATTTCTTTAGGAAAAAATAGCCTTTCCAAAAACAATTTTCCTGCATCGGTATGATTACACCCAAAAAGAATGTTTTCTGACTCAATTAGTTCATCCGCTCTTAAGTGGTATAAACTCTGAATACTATCAGGTGACGCCCCCGAGTCTTTGATCGAGAGCAATACTGCTCTGCCGATATCGTGAAGTAGTCCGGCAAGAAAGTAGATTCCGCTGCTCTTTCCTGAAATTCTGTTACATAATAAGCCCGAAAGACTAGCGACCTTAAATGCATGACCCCACATTTTTTTTAGTGTTACATATGGGATAGGAAAGATGGTAAAGATAGAAACACTCAAAGAGATGCTCTTGACAAGATCAAAACCGAGCATCAATATGGCTTGTTCGAGGCTGTTTATCCTGCCGGGGTATCCAAAAAAAGGTGAATTGGCAATCGCAACTATTCTATGTGTAATTGATTGGTCATGTTTAATCACATCTACCAGTTCATCAATCGATAAATTTTCTTTCCTAAGAACGCCAATTAATTTTGTAATAATCACTGGAATAGTCGGCAGTGAGGATAATTCTGTTATTTTTGTTTTGATGTCAGTTGCCATTATTTATAGCTCAATGGTTTGCCTGCTATTGCATGTTTGAGTTCATCGAGGCTTATTGGTTTATGGAGTACCGGTATATTGTATTTTTCATACAACTCGTTACTATCAAGCCCAATATAACCAGTTATTAAAATAAATTTCTTGATATCAACAAACTTTGAAGCACTTTTTATGAAATCAATCCCGTTGATTCCTGGCATCTTGTAATCTACTAAAATAATATCAAAATCACTTTTTTTGATCTCTTCAAGGGCATATAATGGCTTTGTAGTAAATGTAACTGTGCATCCAAGAAGTTTTATAATACCCCCGATTGCACTTATAACTAGTTCGTCATCATCTATTATCAATACCCTTTTGTTTATTTTAGTACTATTATTTTCTGAGGCATGTCGGTAATACTTATCTGTTTCTGAAGCCACTGGAAAATCAATCATGAAAGTGCAGCCATTAGAATTTGACATCAAAGAGATATCACCGCCATGCTCCTTAACCAATCTATGAACTATGTTCAACCCAAGTCCTGTTCCATTTTTTTTGGTGGTTTGCAGAGGGGAAAATACTGTGCTTGATTTAGAACTATCAATTCCTGGACCGCTGTCTGAAAATATAAGTCTTACCATGTTTTGAAGCGAGTTTGATGATATCGATATTTTCCTTTCTCCATCCCAGATCTCAAGAGATTGTATTGCATTCATGATTA